>JAGADP010000075.1 GCA_017828885.1 Oscillospiraceae bacterium
AGGCTGAGCCTCCTGCACCTGCATCTTTAGTTAGTCTCAGCTGTGGGATTCTGGAAATAGCGTTCATCCGCAAACTGGTAATGCCCCAGCTCCCAGACATTGGCTTTCAGCGTGTTGTCGTCCATGTTCCGCTCCACATCCTTGAGCATGTAGCTGGTCTTGCAGTCACGGCTCGTGAAGATGAGGATGAGCTGTTCCTCGGGGATCTCCAGTTTTTTTAGCGTCTCCTCGTCATAGGTGAACGTCAGCGTGGCGTTGTAGACAGCCGATTCATCGAGCAGCGCCGCAGCCCCTAAAGCCCCCTGGGAGGGCTGGGTCAGCTTCACTTCCTCAAAGCGTGGCTCCGCATCGCTGAAGTCGCCGGACAGATGTACCTTGGCAGGAAAATCCTGATCCATGAGCTCAATATCCCGTTCCTCATGCCGCATGGTCGGCGGGTAGTACTGACAGCCGGTCATCCCAGCCATCAGCACACCTGCTATCGCCAGCCCCGTCAGACGGCGCAGACGATCAGACATTGATCTCCGCCTTGTCATCGGAAACGCCGTTGGCATCGAGAACGGGCTTCACGCAGTTGGCAATGAACTCGTCCACCTGCTGCGGGCAGCGGCCGATGAAGTTCTCCGGCGCCATGATGGCGTCCATCTCCTCCTTGGAGATCATGAACATCGGATCGGCAAGGATCAGCTCGCAGAGGTTGTTGTCAAGCCCCTCCTGCTTCACTCTTGCACCCGCCTGCATGGAGTACTGACGGATCTTCTCGTGCAGCTCCTGACGGTTGCCGCCCTTCTTTACGGCATCCATCATGATGTTCTCCGTCGCCATGAACGGCAGCTCTGCCATCACACGCTTGCGTATGATCTTCTCGTAAACGACAAAGCCGTTCTCCGGATCGGTGACATTCAGCATGATATTCAGGATAGCATCCACGCCGAGGAAGGCCTCTGCCACGGAAATGCGCTTGTTGGCGGAGTCATCGAGGGTTCTCTCGAACCACTGTGTACCGGCGGTGAATGCCGGGTTCAGCACATCGCACATCACATAGCGGGCGAGGGACGTGATACGCTCGTCACGCATCGGGTTGCGCTTGTAGGCCATTGCAGAAGAACCGATCTGGCTCTTCTCAAAGGGCTCCTCCATCTCCTTGAAGCTCTGCATCAGACGGATGTCATTGGAGAACTTCATCGCAGACTGTGCAATGCCCGCCAGAACGGAGCATACCTGATAATCCACCTTGCGGGAGTAGGTCTGACCGGATACCGGAACAACGGCATCAAAGCCCATCTCGGCAGCGATCTTGGCTTCGAGCGCCTTGATCTTGTCGGTATCGCCCTCAAACAGCTCCATGAAGGAAGCCTGTGTGCCGGTGGTACCCTTGGAGCCGAGCAGCTTCAGGGATGCGATGCGGAAGTCGAGATCCTCGAGATCCATCAGCAGCTCATTGCACCAGAGGGTGGCACGCTTGCCGATGGTGGTGAGCTGTGCGGGCTGGAGATGGGTATACGCAAGGCAGGGGAGTGCCTTGTACTTGTCAGCGAACTGTGCCAGCTGTGCGATGACCTTGACGAGCTTTCTCTTGACAACGGCCAGTGCATCGCGCATGATGATGATGTCGGTATTGTCGCCGACATAGCAGGAGGTCGCACCGAGATGGATGATACCCGCAGCATCCGGGCAGGCATCGCCGTAGGTGTGGACATGCGCCATGACATCGTGGCGGAACTGCTTCTCATACTCGGCAGCCTTGGCATAGTCGATGTTCTCGATGTTGGCAGCAAGCTGATCGACCTGTGCCTGTGTCACCGGCAGACCGAGCTCCATCTCGGCACGGGCCAGAGCGACCCAGAGCCGACGCCATGTGGAAAACTTCTTATCGGCAGAGAACAGATACTGCATCTCCTTGCTGGCATAGCGGGTGCAGAACGGGCTTTCATAGCTTTGATTTGACATGATAGTTCCTCCGTAATTCTCAAAGATTCATAGATTCCTTCCGCCACACGAGAATGGGTGTCACGCCGTCGTAAGGAAGTACCTCCGCCGGATGTGCATCTGCATAGGCAAAGACCATCCCGGCAAGCTCCTCCTTTGCAAACCGGAGCAGCGTGTCCATCGGGAGCTGCAAAACGGCACTGCAAAGCGGCGACAGGGCGATACAGAGTTCCCCCTGTGCTTCCATGAGCTGAAATGGCCAGATGCTGCACATCAACGGCTTTTCCGCGCCAAGCAGACAGCCACGCTCCGGGTCGAGCAGGGGACAGGTGAAATTGTCCTCGGCGTCGAATTCCTCCACGCGGAACAGCCATGCGTCCTCTCCTTTCTGGAGAAAACGCGCCTCCGGCAGCAGATCGCGCACCTTGGCAAGAACCTCTGCGTTGAGCACAGGCGTGTTCCAGATGTCATAGCTGTTGAACTGGCAGCAGAGCTTGCAGTCTGCACATGTCTCACGGCGCAGCAGTTTTGTCAGCATCGCAGTCACCCTCTTTTGTTCGTAATCAAGCGGACTATCTCTATTGTAGCATATTTTGCCGGAAAAAGCAATAGGCAGCGTGTTATTCACATGGAAAACGTATAGATCCTACTGCACAAACGCCGTCCCGGTCCTGTTTCGATAACTGGTGTCTGATCCAATAAAAAGGGGTCGCAGGGCGTCAGCCCCGTCCCCCCCATGCGCCCGGAGCGCAGCGAACGGGCGCTCCTTCAGGCTTTTGTGTGATGATCGGAAAAAACAGAATTATGCCTTGACATTTCCCAAAGAGTGTGCTATACTATACTATGTACGAACAAAGGCGTTCATCAGAAGGCACGGCAACGTGTCGCCTGATGAACGCCTTTGCTATTTTTGTAAGGAGTGATACAGATACATGGCAGTGAAGTATATTTTCGTCACAGGCGGTGTCGTTTCCGGACTGGGAAAGGGCATCACGGCAGCCTCGCTCGGACGGCTCCTGAAAGCACGGGGGCTCAAGGTCGCCGCACAGAAACTTGACCCCTATATCAACGTAGACCCGGGCACGATGAGCCCCTACCAGCACGGTGAGGTCTATGTCACCGAGGACGGCGCAGAGACCGACCTTGACCTCGGCCACTATGAGCGGTTCATCGACGAGGATCTCAACCGCTTCTCCAACCTCACCACCGGCAAGGTCTATGCCAATGTCCTTGCCAAAGAGCGCCAGGGCGACTATCTCGGCAAGACCGTGCAGATCATCCCGCATGTGACGGACGAGATCAAGCACTTTATCTACAGCGTCGGCGAGACGGGCAAGGCCGATGTGGTCATCACCGAGATCGGCGG
>JAGADP010000010.1 GCA_017828885.1 Oscillospiraceae bacterium
CCGAGTATGCCTTTCCTCGCCGCTTAGCGGCGACAAACCAAGCTTACCACATATAAAAAAAGAACCCCGGAAATTCGGGGTTCTTTTCATTGCATTATTCATCGAGGATCAGCGGAGGGGCAGGCGGATTGTCCGGGAGCACCTCTACGGAGTCATCTGCGGGAGGTGTTACAGGCGTATCCTGGCCGCCGGGGGTATCCGTACCATTGTCACTGGTATCGCTGCCGCTGTCGAGAGGCGGGGTCACCGGTGTGGGCGCGCTTGTCTCACGTACAGGATTATCGGCATAGAATACCTTCAGCGTCTCGCCCTTGGTCAGGTCAAACTTCTCGCCGGCATCCTGACTCAGCTCAACGACCATGCCGTTTTCATAGTCATAGTTGACCACAGATTCGGTGTTGTACGGCAGTCCGAGATCATCCAACTCGGCGGTATAGGCCTTGAGCGTCTTATCCTTGAATTCCGGAATGACGATCGAAGACGGGCCCTTGCTGACGGTGACCTCTACCGTTGCACCGCTGCTGAACGGGGTGCCCGGTTTGAGCTCCTGGTCAATGATCAGACCTGCCTTGTACTTCTCACTGTAGTCATACTTTGCACTCAGATAGAGCCAGCCGTCCTTTTCGAGCTGCTCCTTCTTGGACTCGAAGTTCTTGCCGATGAGGTCGGGCATCTGGCTGTCGCCGCTCGGCTGTTCCTCATCCGAGGTGGATTCAAGCACGATATTGTCCGTGGTCGCTGCAATGGTCGGTGCCGAAGTCTCGGCGATCATGCTTTCCTTCGGATCCATGTCAATATCCAGCAGATTCAGCACAACGATCGCAATGACCAGCAGCACGCAGGTCAGCAGGACACCGATGATGATCGGGATCTTGATGCGGTCGATGACGTTTTCCTTCTCCTCGGAGATGTAGTCATCCCCCTTATGCTCGTCACGCAGCACATTACGCCGGTATGTCTCAATATCCGTCACATTCTGCTGACGGCGACCCTGCTGGCGGCGGGACGGCTCGATCGGGATGGGCTTGGTCTCCTCCTCCTCTGCCTGCTCGAACAGCTCGGTGACAAGTTCCGTCACATCCTTGATACGATCCTCGGCAAAGAGGCTCATACCATGCATGATGACCTTGGACACATGCTTCGGGATGCTGGAGTTCATCTCGTGCGGGGCGCAGAGGTTGTCATTCTGCATACGGCTCGGCGCATCGGTCGGCTTGCAGCCGGTCAGGATGCGATACAGCACGGCGCAGATGCCATAGACATCCGTCCAGGTGCCCTGGCGGGTGCTGGCGTTGTACTGCTCAGGTGCCGCATAGCCGCCGAAGATCTCACACGGCAGCTCGGTATGTACAGTGCGGACTGTGGAGATCGAAAATCCGGTCAGCCGCAGCTCGTTCTTATCCGTGACATAGATCGTTTCCGGGCTGATGGCACGGTGGATGATGCTGTTGTTGTGCAGCAGGCTGAGTGTGGTGAAGAAGGTCGGGAACATCTCCGAGACCTGCTTCCATGTCAGCTCGCCGGCATTGTCCTTGAGGTAATCCACCAGCGTCACGCCGTCGATATACTCATACACCGCATAGGTGGTGTTATTGGTCGCAAACAGATCCAAAGTAGGGGTGATATGCGAAACGTTCCGCATGTGGGCAAGGCTTTTGTTCAGCTCCGTGAATTCTGCCATGAGCGCCTTATACTGAACCACCTGCTGTGTATTGACACTGATCATGGGGATACCCTTCATGCGGGTACACAGTCCCTCCGGCATATATTCCCGGATGAGCACCTTGCAGCCGATCGACTTGTTATAGCCGAGATAGGTCGCACCCTCGCTGTTGTGTCTGAGCATGACGCCCACAATATATCTCTCATTCAGTTCCGTTCCCGGAGCGATGTAATTAGTATCATAAGCCGTGCCGTCGGCATAACCACAATTGGGGCAGACAGCTGCTTCGGCGGGTTTATATTCCATGCATCCGCAGCACAGTCTTCTCTCTCCCATAGGGCCATCTCCTTTCCGGCAGTCTCTCTTTTGTTCATCGGGATACACTGCCCCGATACCTATACTATTTTAACAGTTTCCCGGAAGAATGTCAACTGAAATCCTGTTTTGCACAGGTATTCGGGGAAGAATTGTATTTGATTTGTAACATTCTTTCACTTTTTTTTAACCACGGTCAAGGTGTCTCTATCATAAAAAGGGGGGCATTGAGGAGATATTGCTTCTTTGGATGATGCACCGAAGATTGCCCACCCCCCTGCCCCCCTCCCAGAGGGAGGGGGGAAAATAGGGGGCGCTGGGCGCGCCCCGACCTGCCTTGCCTGCGGCGCTTTATGAAAGTTCTGAATAAATCGGCAATGCTGTACTCCAAAGATAGTGAAAGGGTTATTTGTGGGGCAATATCCCAGAAAGACAGCAAAACGCCGGAGAAGGTGCTATTCCCTCTCCGGCGCTGATTTTGTTTCAGACAGGCTGTTTTTCCCGGGAAATCGGGAAGATCCGTCATTCGTTATAGTAGACGATCCGGCCGCCCAGCTCGTCATAGGTCTCGCGGAAGAACTCGATCTCCATCGTGACAGAGCCGCCTGTATCGGGGTCGCGGTAGGTCAGCGTCTTGTCATCATGGCCGCAGACCACGATGGAATGCTCGCCGCCCGGCCACCTGAACAGCTCGCCGGTGTCGAGGTACCATTCCCGTTTGTAGACGATACCGCGTGACGGATTGGTCGTGTACCAGACCTGCACGGGATTGCCGGTGTCAAGAATGGCGATGACATCCTCGAGCGGAGCACCTGTCCGGCACTGGACGCCGCTGCGGAACTGCTCGGCGACCTGTGCGATCGGCCCGTTGAACACGCCATAAGAGCTGCTGTTCCGGGGATCGCCGACGAAGTACTGGTTCGGGTCGGGGCCGTAGAGCTTGCCGTTCTTGGTATAGGGCAGGCCTGCCTTCGGGAGGGCGTCGATGATCTGATCCACGGTGACATCGACGTCGTAGTATTTCAGCAGCATGTAGAGCGCCACGCTCTCGCAGCCGGTCGGATAGTCGGGATGCTGATTGAACTCGATCACATCGAGCATCACACCCTTGTTTTCCGACGGTGCCTCTGTGGGCTGCTCCGGCGGATCTGTCGGCTTTTCGGTCGGATTCGTCGGTTCTGTCGGCTTTTCGGTCGGATTCTCAGTCGGCGGCTCTGTGGGAGGCTCGGTCGGATCCTCCGGCGGTGTGATCGGCTGCATGTCCTTCAGCAGGGCGCGTTTGAGCATCGCCAGATCCATGATGTCGATGCAGTCATCGCCGTTCATGTCGCCGGCCGCCCAGCTGGCATAGCCGATATTCTGGAGCTTATGCAGGTAGCGCTGCATCAAGACGACATCGAGGACATTGACCTCCTCGTTGAGATCCATGTCACCGGTGGTGAATGTCCAGTTCATCTGGCCGGCATCGGAGCCGACATAGCTGTAGAGCTTCTCGGAGAAAGCGATAGAGGCCTCGAGCGTGAACGGGAAATCCGGGTAGAGGCTGAGCTTCCTGGAGATCATCTCCGGGGTAATGCCTGCGGCGGCATATTCCTCGGTCGTATGCTCAAACAGCCACTTGGGCGTATAGAACCGGTCACCGACCACGATGGGGTAATCGGTCATGAAATAGCTCAGGATGTCCTTTTCGCTTGCGGTCAGGATCAGGTTCAGCTCGTCATTTGTGAGGGAGACAGTTTCTTCCTCGATGGCCGGATCCATGACCTGATGCACCTGCTCTGCACTCAGCTCAAACACCTTGATGAAGGAATAGACATTGGTATATTCCATCAGTGTTTCCGCGGTCTCGGTGCGCAGGATGTCGTTATAATTCTTCCAGTTGTTCACATCCTCCTCGGGCACCAGCTCCAGGAGCGGTGCGGGGATGTTGTCGAACCGGGGCTTGCACGGTCTGGAGTAGGCTCTGTCCGGGCTGGCCGTGAAAATGCTCGACGGCATGCTCTCGTCCATCGCATGGACAGTGACTGCCGGTGAGGGCAGCAATGCAGGAAAGCCTGCCGTCATCAATCCGGCAAGCAATACAGCTGCGATTCTTTGCTTCATGTACAGGATCCTTTCTGTTTCTGATCATCGGGGCGCAATTCGCCCGCATCTTTCTGTTTCATCTGTTTCTTCTGACAACAAATAACCCTCCGTGAAAAGCGGAGGGTATTTTATTCATTTTGATCTTCTGCGGGAACCGTTCTTGCGGTCGGTATTCCGCTTGATGTCACTGATACGCTCTTCGCTGTGCTGCTTGAAGCGGCTCATCATGTCCTCGAATGTCATCTCGGACTGCGGCTTCTGGGGCTTGGGCTCCCATACGACCGGCTTCTCACGATCCGGACGGCGGGGCTGACGCGGCTTCTGCGGCGGCTTTTCGTCCTCCGGCGCGGCCTTCTTGATAGACATGCTGATCTTGCCCTGCTCGTTGACAGAAAGTACCTTGACGCTGACCTCCTGTCCCTCTGTGAGAAAATCGTGGATGTCGCTGACATAGGTGTTGGCGACCTCGGAGATATGTACCATGCCCGTTACAGGCTTGCCGCCCTCTACAGGCACCTCCACGAATGCGCCGTAATTTGTGATCCCTTTTACTTTACCCTGGTAAATCGTACCGATCTCAAGCTGCATAAAAACGAAAGCCCCCTGCTAAAAAATAATATGTCATAATGCCTTTGGCATCAATCTCATCAGTCTCTGGATGTGTCATAATAGCGGCGCTCATCGGGATAAGCATAGCCATTATTTTCCACAGCGAGCTTTTCCATGTATCTGCCGATATCATCAGCCTTGATCAGATCAGCCAGCTCGTCATTTTCTGCTGCGACCGATTCTATATTTGCTTCGATCACTGCAAGCTGGCGCTTTTTTTCTGCAATTTGGTTCTGGAGCGTCACGATCGACACTGCACAGAACAATACGAACAGCACAAGCGCGATCCGCAGCAGGATCCGGGCGCCGAAATGCGGTCTGTCCGTCAGTCGTTTTGCCTTTGCCATATATGTTCCCTTTCTTTCTGGGTTCTGGTTTTATTATACACCCATTTCATAGGTTTCTGCAAGCGCTTTTGTGCAATTTCTTTCTCCTTTTTGTCTTTTTTGGTAGAATTCACAAAACTGCCCGCCCCTTTTCTACAAATAGATGCAAAGCCCGCACAAAGCTCCTGCACGGGCGTTCCGAGGAGGCGCAGGAAGCCTGTGACAAAGCCCGTCAGGAGGTTGCCGAGAGTACATTCATACAGGACGAATCCGATCCCGCAGCCTATGGCGTAATAGCCCCGGAACACGCCCTTGGCGAAGGTATCGGCATAGCAGAGGAGGAGCAGTCCCGCCGAGAGGATCCAGAGCACATCCTCGACCGCAACCAGCACGGCGGGGTGCTTCCACATCCTGCGCAGGATCCTCCAGATGTCAAACAGGATCCCCGCAGGGATCCCAAGCAGACAGGCGCCGCCGAACAGGAGAAGCTCTTCCTGTGTTGTCCAGAAGGTATCGGGGATGCGGGCGTTCATCGGAAGAGTCTCCCGAGGAGATGCAGCGGGGACTGCTTATCCTTGTCGCCGTACTGGATGCCCCATATATCGCCCTCCACAAGCAGATCGCCGGTCTCGGTGCTGATCTCGCCGATGTGCAGATCGCGCCCGGTCACGGTCAGCTCGCCGAGCGCGGTATACAGCACGACCTCGCGTTCGTCAAAGCGATCCATGTCCGTGATGCCCGTCACACGGAGCTTGCTGCGGTTTTCGATGGTCAGGATCTGCGTCCCGTTGTCCTGCATGATGGTATCCCCCTGTCAGTGTTTGAGATAGTGTATGCGGAGGAATATGAAAAGATGCAGGAAAGAAGATTTCGCCGTCTTCGGACGGCGAGGGGGGGGCGTTGGGCG
>JAGADP010000011.1 GCA_017828885.1 Oscillospiraceae bacterium
ACAAGGATCCATATCACGACCGGGGCGCCGAAGATCGCTGTGACGGTGCTGATGCTCAGCTCCGTGGGGGCGAAGACGGTGCGGGCGAGGAGGTCACATGCCAGACAGAACACGCCGCCGCCTAAAAATGAGGCGGGGAGGATGATGAGGGGCTTTGCCGTGCCGAAAAGGGATTTCATCAGGTGCGGGACGGCGACGCCCACAAAACTCACGGGGCCGGCAAAGGCTGTCACACAGGCGCTCAGGACGCTGGACAGCAAGATCACTGCCGCACGGAAGCGGCGGAGGTTGACGCCCATGTTTTCGGCGTAGGATTCGCCGAGCTGGTAGGCGCCGAGGGGCTTTGCCAAAAAGGCTGTCAGGAGCATAGACGCGATGACGATGACGGTCATGATGCGGATGTCCTGCCAGTTGGTGCCGGAGAAGCTGCCCTGTGACCAGTTATGGAGATTGACGATGTTGGATTCATCAGCAAAGGTCACGACGAGCTCCGTCACGGCGGAACAGATATAGCCGAGCATCACGCCGCTGACGATCAGAAGCGCCATGCTGCGGACTTTTCCGGCGAAGAGCAGCACCCAGCCCATTGAGAGCAGTGCGCCGACGAAGGACGCTGCCACGAGCATCCACGAGCCGAGGACGAAGCCGCGCTGGAGACATGCCACCAGCGTGAGGGCGACGGTGAGCTTGGCGCCGGAGGAGATGCCGAGGACGAAGGGGCCTGCGATCGGGTTGCCGAAGAAGCATTGGAGCAGAAAGCCCGATACCGAGAGGGCGCCGCCGAGCAAAAAGGCGGCGATCAGGCGGGGCAGGCGGATCTGTAGAATGATGCTGCGGGCGGCGGCGTCATCACTGCTGCCGGTGAGGACTTGCAGGACGTCGCTGACGGTCAGGCTGCTGCTGCCGGAGATCAGGTTCAGGATGGCGAAGACCACGATACAGACGGCAAGCAGGATGAAGCCTGCGGGGGTGCGGAGATGTTTCATAACTATGTCTCCTATGCGGGTGACGAGTCTCCTCTGTGCTCAAGTCCAGAGGGAGGTGATGCACATGGGGGAGGCGTCGTTGTTCTTCTGAAAGCCGCATTGCTCATAGAAATGCAGCTCGTTATCGTAAGCGATCAGGACGATGCGCAGATAGTCCTTGTAGTGCGTCTTGGCCATATCGACAAGCGTTCTGCCGATGGTCTGGCCGTGGTAGGCGGGATCGACCAGCAGGTAGTGGATGTAGGCGTTCATGATGCCGTCATCCATCGCACAGATCATGCCTACCAGTTTTTCCCCATCCCATGCGGAATAGACGGTGCTGAAATGCTGCATGGCGATGACGAGCTTTTCCGGGAAGTGGCCGGATGACCATTCCACGGAGAGGAACAGGTGCTCAAGGGCGTCTTGGGTGAAGTCGTGGGTGTCGCGGTAGGTGATGGGCATGGCGGTTCCTTTCTGGCGGGATCAGCCGACTTTGTGCAGGTAGGTCAAAGGGGCATCGCTGCCGGTGAAGACGGTGTGGAAGTCCTCGGTCATGCCGGCGGCGCCGGTCGTTTCCTGGAACAGGTTCTGACCGGTACACCAGACCATGCCGGTCCGGACGGCCTTGAAATCAGCGAGGATGGGGCTCTTGGCGGTGAGCTGGTCGATCGTTTGCAGGTCGCCGTCGATGCTGCTGTTGTAGATGAGGATGTCGGCATTGTGGGCGAGCTCATAGAAGCGCTCCATTTCGACATTCATGGTCGAGAGGGCGTTGTCCTCGATCTCGAGATCCTCGGCGGTGAAGCAGTACTTGCCGCCCGCCAGCTCGATCATCTTGGAGGTGTAGTCGCCGGGCTTGCGGATGTTCGCATAGCCGCCGGAGGTGATGTAGAAAAAGGCCACGGTGGGCTGCTTGTCCTCCGGGATCGGATCGAGGGTGACTGCCTGGAAACGGGCATCCTCGGCGGCGAAGGCGGCTGCGGCGGCTTCTTCCTCACCAAGGAGGAGGCCGTAGAGCTTCATCCATTCCATGCGCCCCATCGGGTGGGTCTCATAGCTCGAACGCTCCACCAGGACGGGGACGCCGAGGCGGATGAGCTCCTCACGGATCTCGGGGGTGTGGTAGATCATGGTCGATTCGATCGCAAGGCCGCAGTTTTCGGAGAGGATCAGCTCGTAATCGGGGCGGCTGTATTTGCCGGCGTAGAGGAGAGAGCCGTTTTCGAGGGCTTCTGCGACATGGGGCAGCGCCCAGTCCTCGGAGGAGACCATGCGGACGGAATCGAGTGCATCAAAACCGTCAAACAGATCGACTGCCGAGGTGGCGGCGACATAGACATGCTCCAAAGGCTGTTGCAGGATCATGGCATCGCCGGCATCGGACGGGACGGGGGTGTTTTCCGGGACGAGGAGGAAGTGCTGGCCGTCTTCGATCAGGATGTCGGCACAGCCGTCCTCACGGTACTGCACGGTGAACTGCTCGGCGTAGGAAAGCGCCATCTGTTCGGCATCGGAAGAGACCTCCGGGGCTTTGGCCGGGGTGCAGGCGGTGCAGAACAGGAGCAGCGCGGCAGTAATTACTGCTTCACAACGTCTGCGGAAAAGCATAGTGTATAGTCGATCAGGTGCGGCTCGCTCATGGCGGTGGTGTCGGCGGAGACGGAGATCGGGCGGTCAAACCAGAGTACCGGGATCTCGAATACGGAATGCTCCTCGACACTGACGGGCTCATAGCGCTCGCCGTCTACGATCATGTAGTCGTACTTATTGCTGCTCCAGATGATCTCGGCGGTCGCCTTGCCGTCCTTGACGGTGATCTTCGCCGGGGACTGGACGGATGCCTTGCCGGAGCCGCCGGAGAGGGCAACATCGGTCATATATTCGCCGTCTACGATGCCGAATGCCTGCGGATCATTGACGATGCCGAGGGCGTCGGTCGGGAGGGAGTCGGCGCGGAAGAGGATCGTGCGGTCATACCAGATCTCCTTGCGCTTGCTGTAGGCGGCGCAGTCGATGCCCATGTCGAGCGCTTCTACCGGGACGGTGAAGGTCACGGCTTCGCCGGATTCATCGGCGGGGATGCGGTCGCTCTCTGCGGCGGCATCGGCCTGCTCGGCGGTGCCCATGAAGAGATAGGCGTAACCGGAGCCGCTCATGGTCATTTCGGCGGTCATGGCGCCGTCTGCGACGGTCAGCTTGCAGGCTGTGATCTTGAACATGGACGAGCTCGAATCGACGGTGACGTCATAGGTGCCTTCCTTGACGGCATCGGCATAGACGGGCACCATGCCCTCCTCTACGACCTCGACATAGGCGACGGTCTCGGGCTGGGTCTCCTCAGCGGGGGCTTCTGTTTCTGCCTCGGTCTCAGCCTCGGTGGGGGCTTCCGTTACGAGCTCGGTCGCAGGCTCGGGGAGGGACTGCTCCACGGGCTTTGCGGTGCAGGCGGTCAGGACTGCACAGAGACAGATAAGCGGCAGGATACGGTATACTTTACGCATGATGTTCTCCTTTGGAAAGAGCCCGGCAGGGTTCTGCCGCCGGGCTCTGGTTGATTTTGAATAAAGAACGGGAAACAGGGGCGCCTACTTTTCAAGGAAAGTCTCCTGCTGAGTCG
>JAGADP010000076.1 GCA_017828885.1 Oscillospiraceae bacterium
GCAAAGACAGCCGTCTGCGACTTCGAGACTGGTTCAGGGCTGCGCTCCGCTGCCTTGCACGGCTGCTTCGGCAGGAACAGCAGCAGCAGCAGAAACAGGCAGATGAGCCCCGTGATCCCCGGCAAGGACATCGTTTTCAGGAAGTCCAGCGCCGAGAGCTTGTACTTGTCGAACAGATACAGATTCTGCGGGTTGCCGATGGGTGTCAGCATGCTGCCGAGGTTGGCTGCGGCGGTCTCAAGGATGATGACGAAGATGCGGTGCTTTTCGTCCACGCCCTCGATCTCGTGAAAGACAAGGATCGTCAGTGGCACGAAGGTCAGCAATGCGACATCGTTCGTCACCAGCATGGACGAGAAGAAGCACAGCAGCATAAAGATCATCCCGAGCCGGCGTACTGTCCCCGCCCCCTTGAGCAGCTTCTGGGAGATGAGCTCGAACAGCCCCACGCTCCGCAGTCCGGCCACGGCGGCCATCAGCGCGAACAGCTCGATCAGGACGGTCGTGTTGCAATACCCGAGATATTCCCTATCGGGCGGTATGAAAAATGCAGTTACAAGCGCCGCCAGACCGGAGATCACCAGCACCGGCTGCGCCTTGACAAACTGTAGGATCTGCTTCATAGTTTTCTCTCTTTCTCTTATTACTTCGACTATTCAATATTGATAAGAGCGGGTTAATGGGGCGCAGCCCCATTAAAACCCCTTCCTCCCCCGCTTCGTGGGGGAAGTGCCGCCGAACGGCGGCGGAGGGGGCGTTTTCTACCGAACCATTCATGTATCTGCAAGTAATTGCAGGATCAACAATCATCTAAAAAATGCACGGCGCGAGACCGTGCATTTTCGATCAGAATACAAGCGGAGGTGCGTCCATCCCGCCGTCATCGGCAGGCATGGGCGGGGGTGCAAGATCCTCCTCCTGCGGCGCAGGAACGGGATCGGGCTCTGCCGGAGCCGGTACTGTCTCCACAGGTACCTCAGCGGCAGGCGGTGTCGCATTATCCTGCCCCTCGGCAGATGCTTCTGTCTCCTCCTGCGGTGCCTCTGTCGGCGTCGGCTCAGGGCCGTTGCCGGTATTGACGATATAGGTGTACTTCGGCGATTTCAGACCCATCACCGAGCTGAACGGATAGCCGCGCACCGTGATCTGGTCGTCGATGATGACCTTGTTCACGTAACCGCCGTTGCCCTCCACGAGCTTGATCCAGTTCTCCGGATTCGAGGACAGCGTGATGCCGTATTCGCCCTGGATGCGGTTGCGCACCTCGTCGATGGAATAATACACCACATCGCCCCAGTGCGGATCGTACTGGGAGTCATATTCGCTCGCCACGCTGCGGAGATACGGGATGTCTGCCGAGAATACGTCATTGCAGTTTGCCGTAATGCCGCCGCAGGATGCATAGAACATCGTCAGGCAGTAGTCATTGTTATAGTACAGCGCCTCGCCGAGCACCTGCGCGCAGAGATCCACAAGGCTCTGCGGCGGGTCAGGCTTGCCCTTGAGGTCGTGGGCATCGTTGTCGTGGTATTTCATGTACGTATAGACAGCGACTGCCTGCGCCTTGATGCATTCCGGATGGAACGAAGGCCCGATCTCACGGTTGACGATCTCGGCGACCTGCTGGAGGACATTGCCCGGAACGCCCTGTACCGTCACGGTCTCACTCTCGGCGGTGCCGGTGTTTTTCAGCACCGTGCCGGGATAATAGTGGAACAGGATGTCACGGTAATTCCAGCCGCCGTATTTTGCGTAGAAGTTGGCACCGTTCTGGCTCAGGCCGACACAGTGCCCCCAGCCGTAGCTCGTGAAGGCGAAGGTCCCTACCTCCGTCGAGGATACGGCAGATTCCGTCATAGAATTGGAAATGATGGTATCGTTGCGACCCTCGGCCAGCAGCTCCGGCTCACCGGATGCCCCGCCGCCGACGGTCTCGTACTTGACCAGCGACATGTCCTCGTATTCGTCAATATCTGCCTTCCACCAATCTGTCGGCTGATAGTCCTCCTCGGAGATCTCGGCAGTATGTACGATCGTGACAGAGCTGAGCTTTTCAACAGGCTTTTCGGTCGGTGCCACGGTCTCGACCGCAGCATCCTCCGATGCTTCCGTGACCGCTTCATCCTCCGCGATCACCACACTAAGCGGCTGATAGACCGCCGTCAGGACGACTGCCGTCATTGCCGCAAGTATGCGTTTTATGCTACTGTGATCTTTCATACGAATACCCTCTTATTCGGCCTTTGTCTCCTCCGCAGTCAATGCGGAAAAGCTTTCCTTGGTTTCGCCCGGACGGAACCGGCGTGCAATGACAAGGAAACGGGAATCATCCTTGTCGGAATAGCAGGTCGAAAGCGTCAGGAGCTTATCGCCCGGCTTAACATCTACGGGAATCTCTGTCAGGTTCTTCTGGCGGACTGTCTCGACATAGGCATTGAACCGCGAACGCATCGAGAGATTCTCCATATCCCAATAACGCCAGGTAGCCTTGGCACTGCCTTCGGTGATGACCAGGCCGAAGATCACGTAATCATACGTCCGGTAGTTGGACTCCAGCGTTATAAAAGGTGCTTTTTTGTAGTAGGACGGATCCTGGCGATAGCGCCGCAGCGATCCGAACATGGTGTTGTTGGCCATATTGTGGCCGTAGAGGATGATGTTCTCGGACTGCTCCTCATCATCCACGCCAAATACGTCACGGTAGTCCATGAACACCGTGCCGGCACGGAAATACTCTCTTTCAAAGCTGTGGTCAAGGTAGTACTCATTGTCGCCGCACTGGACGATCGGGTTGTCCACCTTGGTGCCCTCGATCGAGATCCAGCCGACCGTATCGGGATTCTGCGCAAGCAGCTCCTTGGCACGGTCGCTCAGACCCGGCTTTTCGGTGGTGGCTTCGGTCACAGGCTCAGTCTCCGCCTCGGTCGGTGCCTCGGTGGGCGGCAGCGTTTCCACAATGGTGCTCTCCTCCACCGGCTTCTGGTGGCTCTTGACGAGCATAACAATGCCCGTTGTGATGCCGCCTGCAAGCAGGACGGCGCCGCAGATAATGGCGATCAGCTTGCCGTTCGGTTTCTGGTTCGGATTTTTAGGTGTTGTATTGGGATTCTGATGTGCCATGTTTTTTCCTTTCTGCCGGATCAACCGTAAGGAATGAACTCCGCATCCGGATTATAGGTGTTCTTGCGCCACTTATAATAGCTGTTCGGCCACTTGATATTGGGATTCGGCTTGCTGGTGCAGCCTTCCATCTCCTCCTCGCCTTCCCGCAGCAGTCGTGCGAATACCACAAGACGGCCTTCCGAGAAGGTGCTGTTGCAGGTAGAGAGCGTCAGGATCTGGTCGCCGTACTTGACATCCACATCCGTCAGTCGGACGGTACGGCGCTTCACCTCGTTGACATAGTCGTAGAAGTGACGCTCATCCTCGAAATCAAGTGTATTCCAGTAGTCGAACTTCGTATCCGTCTCATCGTCCACATCGACGATGATCATGCCGAAGATCTTGTACGTGTACTGCCGGTAGTTGGAGTTGAAATACACAATGGGGTGCGCATCGTAATAGTTCGCCTCATTGATATAGCGCTTCAGACTGCCGAACATGGAATAGTCATGCATATTATGACCGTACACGATCAGGTTGTCCGAGTTTTCAAACTGCTTTCTGCCGTCGATGACAAAGTCAAAGTAATCGCGGTAATCCATGAAGATCGAACCTGCCTTCTCATGCTGGAGCAGGTAGTTCTTGTCCAGATAATAGGTGTTGCCCTCTTCCGGCACCTTGTGCTGGAGCACGGGATAGGCGACCACCGTGTCGGGGATCCGGATATAGCCGACGATCTCGGGATTCTGCGCCAGGAGCTGTTCTACCGTGGGGAGAAGACCGTAGTACTCGTAGCCTTCCTCCTTCGGGAGCGTCTCCTCAGTCGGTACACGACGATTGGGGTCATAGATCTCCTCGACTTCCTTCAGGGTCTGCGCATTCTGGTAGTTCTCCCAGTAATACTGACCGATCAGGAACAGGCAGACCATGAACACCGTGCAGGACATCAGGAAGATGCACTTCCGGATGACCTCAAAGGGGCTGTCCCCGCGCTTCGGGAACAGATCCGGGCCGCGGCGCTTGGATTTCTTGGCAGTTTTCTTGGACTTCTTTGCTTTCTTGGATTTCTTGTCGTTGGATTTTTTCTTGCTGTTCTTAGCCGGTATTTCCGGCGGATCGGCAGGCGGTGCGGCGGGGGCTTCGGGCTCCGGTGCAGCCGCACGTTCATAGGGCTGGTCATCGGGATTGCCCTTGGCGTCCTTCATGCGCTGGATCTTGTCAGCGACCGACACGCGCATTTCCTCCTGCTGCCGCTCTGACTCCTGGGTACGGAGTGCAGATTTGATCGCAAGAAATTTATCGTGCGGATCAGCCGCTGCCGACCCACTTTCTTCGGAGAGAGATTCCTCATTTTCCAGGGATTCTTCCGGGAATTTGCTCATACTGCATCCTCCAGTTATACATGCTCAGTTTTATTCTACTACAATATGTAATACTTTGTCAAGATTTGCGCTGTGAGAATCTCTGTAATCGACAACAGATACAAATATGCCATATGATTATTGTGCAACCTGTATACTTTCAGCGGATTTTTCACACTGTTTTGCAACTGTGGGAAATTGTTGAAAAGTGCCGTTATTACTGTCCCACCCGGAATGTCTTGCACTCTGTGCCGGCGACGGCACGTTCGATCATTTCCTCGAAGTGTCCCTTCTCCTGCGCGGCTTCGATGGCGTCGAGCTGCGGGCGGATCTTGGGGTGACGGGGTGTGAAGACGGTGCAGCAGTCCTCATAGGGCTGGATGGAGATGTCGAAGGTGTCAATCTTGCGCGCGATCTCGATGATCTCGGTCTTGTCCATGCCGATGCAGGGACGGAATACCGGGCACTTGCAGACCGCATCCGTGCAGACCATCGCCTGGATGGTCTGGCTGGCGACCTGGCCGACACTCTCGCCGGTGATGAGCGCGAGGGCTTCCTCCTTCTTGGCGATCTCCTGCGCGATCAGCATCATCATGCGGCGCATCAGGATGGTGAAGAACTCCTCCGGGCAGCGTCGCTTGAGCTGCTCCTGGATCTCGGTGAAGGGTACGCAGTAGAAATGCATATCCCCACAGTAATCCGTCATCTTCTCGCAGAGCTGCTCCACCTTGAGGCGGGCTCTGTCGGAGGTGTAGGGCGGGCTGACGAAGTGGATGGCCGAAACACGGATACCGCGCTTTGCCATCATATAGCCGGCCACCGGGCTGTCAA
>JAGADP010000077.1 GCA_017828885.1 Oscillospiraceae bacterium
GCTGGTCGAATACTGCGACCCGTCCGCCCTGGCTGTCGTCAAGAGCCCGGCCGAATGGGGCGCCGACATCGCCGTCGGCGACGGCAGCATGATCATGCTCCAGAGCTACCCGGTATACGACGAAAAGCTCGACTTCGCAGAAGCAGGCGATTTCGACAAGGTCATCGCCGCCATCAAGGCAGTCCGTAACACCAGAACGGAGCTGAACGTTCCGCCGTCTGTCAAGGCAAAGCTCTACATCGAGACTGCCGCTGCGGCACTGTTCGAGAGCGCTGCACCGTTCTTTGAGAAGCTGGCATCTGCGTCCGGCATCGAGGTCGGCGCACAGTTCAACATCCCGGATGCCGCCGGTGCGGTAACGGATGCGGCACGTATCTTCATCCCGATGGATCAGCTCGTGAACAAGGAGAAGGAGCTTGCCCGTCTTGCCAAGGAGCAGGAGAAGGTGCAGAAGGACATCGACTTCCTGTCCGGCAAGCTGAACAATCCCGGCTTCCTGTCCAAGGCGCCTGAGAAGCTCATCGAAGCCGAGAAGGCAAAGCTCGCCAAGGCACAGGAGAAGATGGACAAGATCCTGGCATCCATCCGTGCCTACAGCTAAGGCATGACACGCAGCGAAGCGCTTGCCTTTGTGGACGGTTTCAGCCGCAGCGGCAAGCCTGTGAAGGATCTGTCCCGGATCGCCGGCCTGATGCACAGGCTCGGTGATCCGCAGGACAGCCTGCGTTTTATCCATATCGCCGGAACGAACGGCAAGGGCTCTGTGGCGGAGTATCTGACCAACATCCTGCGCCGCAGCGGGTACCGGACGGGAACTTTCACCTCGCCCTATATCCTGTGCTATGAGGACAGGATCCGCCTGAACGGGGAGAACATCCCGGAGGACGCGCTCTGCCGTACCTGTGCGCAGGTGGCAGCGGTCGTGAACGGGGACGAGGGCTTTTCACAGTTTGAGATCACCTTTGCCATTGCCATGCTGTACTACGTCGCGGCAAAGGCAGAGATCGTTGTGCTCGAGGCAGGTCTTGGCGGTCTGCTCGACTGCACGAATATCATACAGCAGCCACTCTGCTCGGTCATCACGTCTGTATCCTATGACCACATGGCGATCCTGGGCGATACCATCGAGGAGATCGCCGCTCAGAAGGCAGGCATCATGAAGCAGGGGAGGCCTGTGGTCTGGAACCCCTTCGGCGAGGCAAAGCTTGCAAGCTTCAAAGCCCGTGCCGAGGAGCTGCACTGTGATCTGCACTGGCAGGAGTTTTATTTCTACCAGCAGGACGGCGGTGCGATTCTCCGGACAGGTCTGACCGGGAACGAATTTGTCTACAAGGACACCCGCTATCAGACTCGTATGGGCGGGATGCACCAGATCGACAACGCCATGACGGCGCTCGTCACTGCCGATGTGCTGCGGGAGCAGGGCTATGCCATCCCGGTCGAAGCGGTACAGGCGGGACTTGCCGAAACGCAGATCCCCGGCAGGATCCAGGTGCTGCAAACGGAGCCGCCGGTCATTTTAGATGGCGGACACAACCGTGACGGCGTGGCAAAACTGGCCGAAGCGCTCGGCGAGAGCTGCTTCCCGGCATGGGTCGGCATCTGCGGCATGACGCATGGAGATGCGGTGGAGCATACGGCTGCGAAAATGGCGCCGCTGCTCACAAAGGTATACTGCGTGGATGGTTTTGTCCCGCAGGCTGTCCCGGCGGAAACGCTCTGCCGTGCTTTTCGTGAAAAGGGCGTGCAGGCGGAGATCTTGTCGGGCGATGTGCTCGGAACGGCAAAGCAGCAGGGGAGCCCTGCGGTGATTTTCGGCTCTCTGTTTCTGGTGAGTGCGGTACTGAACCGGGAGGTGTAGCATGGAGATACTCATTGCCATCATCATCATCGTGGTGCTGCTGTTGGTGCTTGGTGTCAGCCCGTGGCTCATCATCGCGGGCGCACTGGTGCTGATCGAGCTGCTGCTGATCTTCATGACGGGCTTCTTCATCGTGTCGCTCGTCCTTCTGTTCATCGCAAAGCCTGTCAAGGCGGAATTCCTGCGCATCTTCGAGCATGAGGTCGTCGGCACCTATGCCATTTACAAGATCGACGGCGAGGAGTACAAGAACACCTTCCCGGCGGAGATCATGTTCGTGGACAAGATCTACCACGAGGGGAAGATCTACTCCGCAAGACTGAAAAAAAGGAAAAATGGCAAGTACATGCTGTTTGACTGGTATAGCTACATCGTGATCGGTGTCGGATTGCCGATGTCGGCAGCCTCGGCTGCGCTGCTCGGCTATCTGCTCCCGATGCTGCTTGGTATATTCGGATAGGATCCCATCCCAAGGAAAGTGAGTGTGTTTATGAAAGGTTATATCGTGACATTTCTGGTGTCAATGGTTCCGATCATTGAGCTGAGAGGCGCCATCCCGATCGGTGTCACCATGGGCGTGACATGGTGGCATGCAGTCATTATCAGCATGATCGGCAACATGATCCCGGTGCCGTTCATCTTCTTCTTTGCAAGAAAGGTGCTTGAATGGGGCGCAGACAAGCCGGTGATCGGCAAGTTCTTCACCTGGTGCCTGGAAAAAGGACACAAGGGTGGTGAAAAGCTCCAGGCCAAGGCCGGACGCGGCATGTTCTGGGCGCTGCTGCTGTTCGTGGGCATCCCGCTCCCGGGCACGGGCGCATGGACGGGTACGCTCGCAGCGAGCCTGCTCGACCTCGACTTCAAGAAAACGACCATTGCCGTGCTCTGCGGCGTGGCACTGGCGGCGGTCATCATCACAGTGCTGACCCTCTGCGGTGTGACGGCGTTCACGGCGGTGAAGCAGTAATACTAAAATAGTTGGTGAAGGGGGCGCAGCCGCCTTCACCAACTTTTCCCTTTACATCATCTCACATGTGCGGGGTTCGTATAAAAACACGGTCTTATCTGCATCTGACAGATAAGACCGTTTCTGTTATTCCGTTTTTCCCCGGCGGTATTCCGTGGGTGTCATGCCGAATTCCTTCTTGAACGTCCGCATGAAGTGCGAATAATCGTACCCGCATTTCCGCGCCACCTCCTGCAAGGTGTCGGAGGTGTGGAGCAGCAGCCACTTGGCATGCTCGAGCTTGCTGCGGTGGATGTCGTTGGCGCAGCTCACGCCGAACGCCTTCTGGTAGATGCGGTGAAAATAGGAGCTTGAGATGTTGAGCTGTTCGCTGCACGAGGCCAGCGTCCAGTTCCGCTCGGGATATTTGTAGATGTTCCGGCGCAGCTCGGCCAGATCGGCATAGTGGAGCTGTTCGGAGTAGGTCGGCTGCACGGATTTCGCCTGTTCGAGGAGCGCTTCGGCGGTCTTTTCTGCCGTCTCCGCATTCGCCGGCACCTGATCCTCGAGCAGCACCGCATATTGCAGCGGCAGAAGCGGCTGTCCGAGCGCGGTCTGGTACTGCTCGAACTGCTCCCGCACATTCTGGATCAGCAGATTGTGATAGTAGGAGCTCTGCGGCTCACGTCCGAGCACGATGAAGTCGCCCTCACCGGCATGCAGGCATTTTTCGCCGTGGCTGCATGCATTCTGCAACAGCTCCGCAAAGGAGACGAGCAGCTTGTCTTTTTCGAGGCTGCCGTAAGCCTCGGTCAGACGGTACAGCCCGCCGATGCTCAGGGCGATCCAGTAGTTCTTCTCATATTCCGCATGGAGCAGCCGCAGATGGTCGTCCCAGATATGCGGCAGACTGCGCAGATTGTAGAGTCCCGTGAGCGTATCACGTACCTGCGTGAGCAGATTGTGATAGGCAAGGCTGCGCAGGGCATTCTGCACCCGCAGGAATTCGAGTGCATTGTTGACCTCGCGGCAGAACCGCAGGTAGTGCGCATTGAAGCTGTCGATGACGCCGGACAGATTCAGTACCGCATAGCCGAAGCAGCGGTCGAGGAAGTGCACCGACGTGAAGAACGTGACAGACGGCCCCGGTGTCCGGATGAAGCCGTCCGGGAGCATCTTTTCGAGCGGGAAGTTCTGGTGATTGCTCAGGTAGTTCATGGCGGTCATCTCGGTGGAGTAGCCCCATGTCCGGTAGGCGTTGCTGTCGCCGTCCGCCTGATCCCAGTCGGTACACAGGCAGAGCAGAAAGTCCTCCCGCCCGTAGTATTCCGGCTCGGCAAAGACGAAGGTACAGTCGTACATCGTCTTGACAAAGCTGTCGAGGTTGTTGCACGAGAGCAGCCGTGTCGAGAGGTTGGTATCGAGGTAGTGATCCTCGAGCTGCTGGTAATTGAACTCCGAGCCGCTGGCCGGATGGAGCTCCGACTTGCAGCCACAGCTTTCTCTGGTGAGGAGCTTGCCGCGCTCAAAGGAACGTGGTCTCGCCTTTTCACCGCTGATGAGGGACCAGAGCTGACAGAACGCGCTGCGTCCGAGCTGCCGCCAGGATGTGCGGTAGGTCGTGATCGGCGGGACGTGGATCTCGGATTCGAGGGTGCCGTCATAGCCGGTGATGCGGATCTGCTCCGGCACGCGGATACCGTAGTCGTTGAGCGCATCATAGAGCGCGATGGCCATGGTATCATTGGCGCAGACGATGCCGTCCGGCATGGGGCGGTTGCCCTCGGAGATCTCCTTGGCGAGCTCGCGGGCGCTGTAGACCCAGAAATCGCCGAAGATGACCGATTCCTTGCCGGCGGGGAGCCCTGTCTTTTCCATGGCTTCGAGGAAGCCGGCGGCACGCTCATGCGATACCTGCTGGAAATCCTGACCGGTCAGGCAGATGAGCTTCCGGCAGCCGTGATCCCGGATGAGGTGCTCGGTGATCTCCTTCACCTCGTCGCGGTCGCGGAACCAGATCGCCGAGAACGGCTCCTGCTCCGTACCGATCCGGACGACGGGGAGCGTGCAGTGCTTTTGCAGAAAGCGCTGGATATAGTCGCAGTACTCCGTTGAGGAGAACGTATACGGCAGGAATACGATGCCGCTGAGCATGGAAAAGTTGATGAGGTTGAACAGATTCTCCTCACCGGTGATGATGCTGGTGTTATCATTCTCCTCGGTCAACGTAAAGACGAACGCGCTGATGCCGCGGGGGTAGGCCTCGTCAAGAATACCGCAGAGCTGCTGCCGGTTGATCTCTTTATAGGCCTTTCCCATGATGATCCCGATACGTTTCTGCATAATTCCCTCCACGGATCCGGAGGTCTGTGCTGTCAGTGTTCCGTTACAGACCGACCTGTGAGGTAGTCAAGGCTCGTGCCGAACTGGTCGGCGATCATGACGAGTACCTCCGCAGGCATTGCGTGGACACCCCGTTCATAATTGGCATACGTCCTCCGGCTGATCTGGAGGAGCTGTGCCATCTCGAGCTGTGTGAAATGCTCGCGCTTGCGGAGTGTGCGGATCCTTTTGTACATAGTTTCTCTGATGTCCTGATATGCTTCCATTTGAATGACCTCCTGATAAAGATTTCAGCCGCCTGGGCGGTTCTATTCTATAAGACACATCAGAAGGTCAAAAATTGACACATTTTTTGAAAAAAGAATTATTTTTGTAAGCATTCACAAATCCGACAGCTTCGATTTGTGAATAGTTACAAAATCTGTGGCATTGTAAAGAAAGGGCAGGGGAGACCTGCCCTCTTGTATCTGTTATTAGCCGCCTCCAAATTCTGTACTGTATTGCTGAAAACCTGAAACGGCTATTTTATGTATTGTTTTCCCGCCTTCGGCGGGAAAACAATACACAGAATTGGTATTTAGCCAAAATAACGCTTCAGAAGACCCTCGAACGCCTTGCCGTGGCGAGCCTCGTCCTTTGCCATCTCGTGAACGGTGTCATGGATCGCATCGAGATCGAGCTCCTTGGCACGCTTGGCGAGCTTCAGCTTGCCCTCGGTAGCGCCCTGCTCTGCGAGCATGCGGACTCTCAGGTTCTCCTCGGTGGAATCGGAAACGACCTCACCGAGCAGCTCGGCGAACTTGGCAGCGTGTTCTGCTTCCTCAAAAGCAGCCTTCTCCCAGTACATGCCGATCTCGGGGTATCCCTCGCGGAATGCCACACGAGTCATCGCCAGATACATGCCGACCTCGGTGCACTCGCCGGTGAAGTTGGAGCGCAGAC
>JAGADP010000012.1 GCA_017828885.1 Oscillospiraceae bacterium
CATGTCAATGATATTTATGGCCATGATATGGGCGATAAAGTGCTCATCAGCTTTGCCGAGATCATTTCTGCGGCAGTTCCGCCCGGGAGCCGTTGCGGCCGTATCGGCGGTGATGAGTTCGTGGCATTCTGTGCCGGCATCACCGACATGGAGGAGCAGACTGTTGCACACCTCACCAAACAGCTCAATGAAGAACTGGTCGCCCGCGCCAAGGAGCTCATGGGCTCCCAGATGGCGATCCCGCTCGGCGCATCGGTCGGAGCGGTCTTTGTGCCGCAGCATGGCGATGACTATGCGGAGCTGATGAAGCTTGCCGACCAGGCGCTCTATACCGTCAAGCAGAACGGCAAGCACGGCTATGCCATTTTCCGGCGCGATCTTGCGAATGAGGATCCGGCAACGACAAAGGAGATGGATCTCCGCTCCCTGTCGTCCATCATCGGCGAGCGCCGTATCCCGAATGTGGCGCTCCAGCTCGACCAGGATGCCTTTTCCTATGTGTACCGCTATGTCATGCGCTATATCATCCGCAACCAGAGGACAGCATGCAAGGCTCTGCTGACGCTGACGCCTGCCGAAGGCGTTGATGAGCAGACGTTCAAGCAGCTCTGTTCGGACTTCGGCACCCATGTCCGCGAATCTCTGCGCAAGTCCGACATCATCATGCGCAGCCGGCAGAACCAGTATTTTGTCTTTTTAACGGACATCCGCGAGAATTATATCGAAAAAGTGCTCGACGACACGCTGATCCGGGCGTGGACAGAGAAGAACGGTGATGGCCTGATCGTCACCTACGAAACGGAATTCATCGGCAGCGACAGCTGGATGTCAGTCGAAAGTGTGCAGGACAAGGTCGTGATCGTGGACGACGATCCTGCCAACCTGAACATTGCCGGACGCGTTCTGAGCAAGGGCGGTATGTATGTCACGGCGCTGCGCTCGGGCAAGGCGCTCCTGAACTACCTCGAGGACAATCTCCCCGACCTCATTCTGCTCGATCTCAAGATGCCGGAAATGGACGGATTCGAGACACTCCGCAGGATCCACGCGATGGCGGGTGCGGCCTCACAGATCCCGGTCATCTTCCTGACAGCCGATGAGGAGGAGGGTAAGGAGAAAGAAGGCCTTGCACTCGGTGCGATGGATTACATCCGAAAGCCCTTCGTGCCGGAGGTACTGCTACTGCGTGTACGGCATTGTCTTGAGCTCGTCAAGCTGCAAAAGAAGCTGAGCACTGAGGTAGAACGCAAGACCCGTGAGAACAAGGATCTGATGATCGACGTGGTGCGCTCCCTTGCGGATGCCATCGACGCCAAGGATACCTATACCAACGGCCATTCCGACAGAGTGGCGGAGTATGCCCGTGAGATCGCCCGCCGCGCTGGATTTTCGCACCGGGCTCAGGAGGAGATCTATATCATGGGTCTCCTGCACGATGTTGGCAAGATCGGCATCCCGGATGCCGTCATCAACAAGCCTGCGAAGCTCACCGAGGAGGAATTCGCCATCATCCGCCGTCATCCTGAGCTGGGCGCGAAGATCCTCGAAAATATCAAGGCCATGCCCGAGCTTGCGACGGCTGCGCACTGGCACCATGAGCGCTATGACGGAAAGGGCTACCCGGACGGCCTTGCGGGCGAGGACATCCCGGAGTCGGCGCGGATCATCTCCGTGGCAGATGCCTATGATGCGATGACGAGCTACCGGAGCTACCGCGATCCGCTGCGGCAGGAGATCGTCCGTCTGGAGTTTGAGACCAATACGGGTACGCAATTCGATCCGCGTTTTGCTGCCATCATGCTTGCTATGATCGACGAAGACACGGACTATACCATGAGGGAACAAAGTCATGAAAAAGACTAACATGCCGAACGAACTGTTCCGCACCTCCCATCTGATGATTTTGGTCTGCTTTACGATCTTTGAGATCGCCCTCCTTGCGGAATCCTTGCTGCTCGGCTGGGAAAAATGGGTGGTGCTCCTGATCGGAGTCAGCGTCATCAGCAGTTGGGTCATGCATGTCATGAACATCCTGACCGAAAACATACGGCTCGGGATCAATTCTGTCCTGATGATGATGGCGTTCTTCTTCTACGGGAGCCACGAGACCAGCACGTTTGATCTGGCCATCGTCATGGCGGCGCTGATCGTGATGTTCACGCTGACAGGGCGGAAGTCCTACATCTATCTGTGTGAGATCACCTATCTTGTGACGATGGGCTACGAGATATGCCTGTTGATGCGGGATACGTCGCAGTTTGATGCCCTGTTCGTCTCCCGGACGCTGCTGCATGTCGGCATGATCTGCATGATCTCCTGGTTTTCCCGCACGATCATCGATAAGTGGGAGGAAGTGCTGCGGACATCACATCACGAGATCGACCAGCTCACCGATGCGACCGACCGCCTGAACGATTTCCTTGCCAATGTTTCCCATGAGCTGCGGACACCGGTCAATGCGGTCGTTGGCTTGTCGGGCATCTGCATCGACAAGGTACAGGATGAGGAGATCCTGACGGATCTGAATTCTGTCCGCGATGCAGGTCTGCGCGTTGCCGAGCAGATCAGCGATATTCTCGACTATTCCGAGATCGACCGCGGGAAGCTCACCTGTAACACCGAGGACTATATGCTCGCTTCCGTGCTGAGCGATCTCGTTTCCGAGCTGCGGCCGTACAAGCCGAAGGAGCTTGAGCTTGTCATTGACGTGGATCCTGCCATCCCGGCGGTGATGCATTCGGATGTGTCCAAGCTCCGCAAGATCTTGCGTCATCTCATCATGAACGGCCTGAAATACACCCATGACGGCGGCGTCTATGTGCGTATCTCCGCCGTTCCCGAGAAATACGGCGTCAATCTGTTCATCGAGGTGACGGATACCGGCATCGGCATGTCGCCCGAGGAGACCGAGCGTGTCTTTGAGCGCTTCTATCAGGTCGATTCGAGCCGCTCCCGCAACAGCAGCGGTCTGGGTCTCGGACTTGCCATCGTTTCGGGCTTTGTGGCATCTTTGGGCGGCTTTATGACACTTTCGAGCGAACCGGAGGTGGGGACGACTGTCCGTGTCAGCCTGCCTCAGATCGTCGTGGACGGTTCCAGCTGTATGTCGCTGCGACACCCGCAGGATCTGTGCCTCGGTGCCTATCTGCATTTTGAAAAATACGCCAATCCCCAGGTGCGTGAGTATTACAACAGCATGGTCTACAACATCGTCCGTGGTCTCGAGGTACAGATGTACCGTGTGGAAAACCTCGGGAACCTCCGCAAGCTGATGAAGACTGTGCAGATGACCCACCTCTTCGTTGCAGAAGAGGAGTATATGAGCGATCCTGCGCTGATGGAAGAGCTTGCCGAAGAAATGATCGTGGTGGTCGTTGCCGATTCGGATTTTCGACTGCCGGATTCCTCCAAGGCACAGATCATGGTCAAGCCCTTCTACTGCTTCCCGGTGGCAGCCGTCCTGAATACGGATCCCCGTGAGCGTAACGAGGGTCAGGCACAGCTCCGGTGTCCGGGCGTGCGTGCGCTCGTTGTGGATGACGAGCCGATGAATCTGGTCGTTGCCCGCAGCATCTTCAAGCGCTACGGCATGGAGGTCACCACAGCCGGCTCCGGTCAGGAGGCCATCTCTATCTGCAAGGTGCAGCACTTCGACATTGTCTTCATGGATCACATGATGCCCGGCATGGACGGTATCGAGGCGATGAAGCGCATCCGCTCCGAAGGCGTGCGCTCCGGCAATGACATGCCGATCGTCATGCTGACGGCCAATGCAGTCAGCACTGCCCGTGAGCGCTTCATTGCGGAGGGCTTTGACGGCTTTGTCAGCAAGCCCGTGGATCTGCGCGAGCTCGAGCGCGTATTGCAGCGCGTTCTGCCGCGTCCGCTCTACCATTTTGAGATCGTGACCGAACCGGAGATACGCCCCGCTGCACCGGAGAATACGCCTGCTGAAACACCTGCCGAGACAACTGTGCTGGTAAAGGAGCTGACTTTGCGGGAGCGGCTGGAGCAGGTGGATGTGGACTATGCACAGGGGCTTGCCTACTGTCAGGATGACGACGAATTCTACAGGACGCTTCTGGAGCAGTTTGCTGCCGAAAGCGTAGAGAAGCGCAAGAAAATGGAAGAATACCTTGCGGCGAAGGATCTCAAGAACTACGAGATCCTGGTGCATTCGCTCAAGAGCACCGCGAAGATGATCGGCTGCATGCCGCTCTCCGAACAGGCGAAGGCGCTCGAAACTGCCGCACGGGAGCAGCGTCTGGACTATGTCGAGGCACACCATGCCGATGCGATGGCAGCCTATCTCCGTCTGACACAGGCGATCGGGCTCCCGGCCGCGGAGACGGAGGACGAAGTGATGGAGTTCCTGCCGGAAGAGGAGATCATGGTTTTTGAGCCGGAGGTGGATAGCTGATGAATCTGAAGGGTTTACAAGAGCGTTTCTTCAACGATGAGCGCGACATCCAGGATCGGCTGTTCATCATCAATGCCGCAGTGTCAAGCGTTGCCTTGCTGTGTACGCTGCTCGAGATCATTTTGCTCGGGGGATCGTACCGGAGCATTCTGGTCGTTGCGGCAGAGCTGGCCTGCTATCTGGTGATCGGTCTTTTGACGATCCTGACGGATCATATCCGAGTCGGCGCTATTCTGCATGCAGTCATGCTGATCTTCCTGCTGGTGCCCGGCATCTTCTTCTTCAACGGCGGCATTATCGGTGCAGCGCCGATCTGGTTCCTGTACGCTTACATCTATGTCAGCATGATCCTGAGCGGCAAAGCTCGTGTTTTCTTCATCCTCTGCAATACGCTGACGGCTGGGGCATGCTATGTCATCTCGTATCTGTTCCCGGATATGATTCGCAATAACGGCGCATTCACGTCCTATCTCGATTCCATCATTGCGCTGCTTGTGATCGGCTTCTCACTGACTTTCATGATCCAGTACGAGAGCCGACTCTATGTACAGGCGAAGGAACGCGCCGAGAGCAGCCGACAGGAGATCGAGGCGCTTATCGCTTCGCAGAACCAGTTCTTCTCGAGCATGAGCCATGAGATCCGCACCCCGATCAACACCATCATCGGCCTGAACGAGATGATCCTCCGCGAGAACATCTCCGACGAAGTTGCCGAGGATGCTGCCAATATCCAGTCTGCCAGCCAGATGCTCCTGCACCTGATCAATGACATCCTGGACATGTCCAAGTTCCAGTCCGGCCAGATGCAGCTCACACCGGTCGCCTACGAACCGGGCAATATGCTCTCCGAGATCGTCGGGATGCTGTGGCTGCGGGCGCGGGAGAAGCAGCTTGCATTCCGTGTGAACGTGGCGCCCGATATTCCGGCAGAGCTCCGGGGCGATGAGGTACGCATCAAGCAGATCCTCATCAACGTCCTGAACAATGCCATCAAGTACACGAAGGAGGGCTCCGTATCGCTGTCCATCCAGTGCGGCCGGCGCGAGGGCGGGATCCTGCACATCCTGTACACCGTGACCGATACGGGCATTGGCATCAAGAAGGAGAACATCCCCTACCTCTTCACCGCCTTCAAGCGCGTGGACGAGGAGAAAAACCGCCATATCGAGGGAACAGGTCTTGGCCTGTCTATCGTGAAGCAGTTTGTAGACCTCATGGGTGGAGAGATCACCGTCAACAGCGTGTATACGAAGGGTACGACCTTCATCATCGACCTGCCGCAGGAGGTCATCACCGAGCGACAGATCGGTAAGCTCGACCTCGAAGCCCGGCATAACGCGGTGAGTCATGTGAAATATCGTAAAAGGTTTGAGGCGCCCGAGGCGCGGATCCTTGTCGTGGATGACAATGCGTCCAATCTGCTCGTCGTCTCTAAGCTGCTGCGGGATACCAATATGCAGATCGACACCGCCTCGAGCGGTGCGGAGGCGCTGCAAAAGACGCTGAACACGGCCTATCATGTGATCTTCATGGATCATCTGATGCCGGAGATGGACGGCGTGGAGTGCCGCCGCCGTATCCTCGATCAGACAGGCGGCCTTTGCCGGCATGCCAAGATCGTGGCGCTGACAGCCAATGCCGGCGCAGAAAATCGCACCCTTTACCAGGAGGAGGGCTTCGACGGATATATCGTGAAGCCGGTTGCCGGTGAAGTCCTCGAGCGTGAGCTGTTCCGTCTGCTGCCGAGTGATCTGGTTTATGTGACCGGCGA
>JAGADP010000078.1 GCA_017828885.1 Oscillospiraceae bacterium
AATCCTCCCCCGTAAGCGGGGGGAGGTGCCGCCGAACGGCGGCGGAGGGGGCGGCTCAGCAGGGAGTTTTCCCATATGTAGGTACCTTTGGTTTTATGAGTCCCCACGAATCCCAACGAAAAGGAGCGATCAATGTGGCAACTTTAGACGAGACCAAATCGGATGGTATTTCCCTGAAATCCACGCACTGGCTGATGATGGCAGTATCCATCGTACTGGCGGCGGTGCTGCTGTGCGAGACGTTTCTGGCTTCCTATTACTTCAAGCAGCTCTCTTCGGCGACGGATGCCTATATATCGCTGCAACAGGACGCCTCCCAGCTCATGATCGCTTCCGACTATCTGACCGATGAGGTGCAGACCTTCACCGTCACCAGAGACCGGATGCACATGGACAAGTATTTTGAAGAAGCCGATGTGACAAAGCGCCGTGAAAAGGCGATCGAGACCATGCGGGAGTCTGTGGGCGATACCGAAGCGATGCAGCGCCTGGAGCAGGCGATGACCAATTCCGTGGAGCTCATGGACAGGGAATACTACGCCATGGCGCTGATGGTCAGCGCGCTGCACATCCAGGACTGTCCGGCAGTCATCAGCGGGATCGAACTGCTCCCGGAGGATGCCGATCTGGAGGACAACGACAAGATTTTGCTGGCGCAGGGCATGGTGCATGACGAGGTCTATTACGGCTATAAGCAGGACATCCGCCGCGAGATCGAAAGCTGCATCAGTGAGCTCGAAACGACCACCCACAGTGTGCAGGAGAGCTCCGGCAGCATGATGAACGGCAGACTGCGCTTTGTGCGGATCCTGGTCATAGCGCAGACGATCGCCATGATCGGCGTGCTGCTGATGACGTCCTATCTGGGCATCAACCCGATCCTCAAAGGCGTGGAGCGCATCAAGCAGGACAGCAAGCTCCCGATCATCGGTTCGCACGAATTCCGCTATCTGGCGCGGAATTACAACAAGATGTACGAGGCGTTCCAGAACAGCATCGCGCAGCTTGACTACGAGGCCTCCCACGACAAGCTGACGGGTCTCTACAACAAGGACGGCTATGAGGTGCTGCGCGAGAGCATCGACCTCGAAAGCTCGGCAGTACTGAAAATGGATGCAGCCTACCTCAAGGACATCGGCGATGTCTATGGCACCGAAACGCTCGAAAAGACGCTGAAAAAGCTGGCTGATGCGCTCAAGGGTACGTTCCGTTCGGAGGATTACCTCTGCCGGGTCGGTGAGAGTGACTTTGTGGTGTTCATGATCCACATTTCGCCGAAGCTCCGGGATCTGATCGAGAACAAGGTGGAGCATATCAACGATCTGTTGGCGGACACCTCGGACGGTCTGCCGGAACTGGCTGTCTGTGCCGGCGTGGCATTCGGTTCCGGTCTGGATGCCTGTGATGAGGTCGTTGCCCGCGCCGAAAAGGCGCTGAAACAGGCGAAGGACTCCGGCAGCTATAGCTGCCTGTTCTATGAGCCTGAAAATCAGGACGAATAAGATACAAGAAACCTCCTTCCCAAATGACGGGAAGGAGGTTTTTCGCATTATCTGAGCAGGGATCCGGCAGCGCTGCCGGCGCCGAATCTCTGAAAGAGCTCCTCGCTGGAGAGGAAAGCTTCTTCGTCCGGGAGAAAGCCCTGTCCGATCAGCTTGTCGAGGCAGGCGTTCTGCTCCTCGGTGAAGAAGTCGCCAAATGTGTCGCGGCAGTCCCGCAGCAAAGAGGTTGCTTCTGTCTCGGAGATGTAGTCCTCGGCATCATCGGGATCCATGTCGGCTTTGTCGTCATCCGTGCAGAATGCGACATAGCTGCCCTCGGCAAATTCAAGGATCCGGCGGAAAACAGCATCCGGCAGGCTTCTGGCAAACTCCTGATACTGCTCGGGGCCGACCTCCACGAAGAGCACGGAATCATCCTCGCGCCATGCGAACAGGTCGCCGTAGCCGTTGACCGCAAAGACGGTCAGGCCGTCCATTTGCAGCGTGTCGTTCCAGAGCTGTTTCCGGGATGCCATCGCGTCGGCGTCGAGGAATTCCATTTCCGGCAGCCAGAGCTTGGTGATGCCGTTTTGCAGCAGCTTTTCGTAGATCTCAGCGTTGTGCATAGCTGTACTCCTTTGTGGGCTCAGCCGTGAAGAAGCCGAAATGCTCCATCGCCTTGTAGACACCGTCGTGGTAGAGATCCTCCGTCACGTAGTCGGCATGCGGGAGGAGCAGCCCACCGTTGCCCATCGAGATGCCGGTGCCGGCCGCCTCGAGCATGGGCAGGTCGTTGAGACTGTCGCCGATGGCGTAGGCATGGGCTTTGTCGATGCCGTGGTAGCGGAGGACGTACTCCGCACCGGTGCGCTTGGAGCAGCCCTTCGGCGCCATCTCTCCGAAGCCCCAGCCGCGGTCGATGAAGTCGAAATACGGCGCGATCCCGGCCTTGAAGCCCTCGAGGTCGCTGTGCTCGTCGTAGGCGATGACGAATTTGTCGAAGCCGAAGTCCGCATCGTCCACACTCCGCCATACGTTCTTCTCCTGCATCCGGAATGTGTCGCGGATGACCTTGATGAAGGGAAGATCCCGCGTCTTGGGGTCGAAGTAGAACGCATCCCGCCGCTCGTACAGCGGGGCGCAGTCGGTCGCACGGACGAGCTCTGCCATTTCCTTGCAGACCTCCGGCGGATTTGTGCGGTAGAAGACCTCCTTGCCGCCGCATTCGATGTAGGTGCCGCAGCCGCAGATATAGCCGTCAAAGCCTAAACAGCGTACATCCGCATCGACATTGATGACCGGGCGCCCGGTGTTGACATAGAGCAGATGCCCCGCCTCCCGGGCAAGACGCAGCGCCCTGACGGTGCTCTCCGGGACGAAATGCCGCGCCGAATCCTCCATCAGGGTGCCGTCTATGTCAAAAAACCTGATTATTTTCATCCGTTTTCTCCTGTTTCAGATCGATGGACCCCTTCCCCGTTGGGGGAGGATAAGGAGTAAGGGG
>JAGADP010000079.1 GCA_017828885.1 Oscillospiraceae bacterium
CGTTTCGCCCTGGGCGCGGTGCATGGCTGCTTCGGTGCGGATGGTCTCAATAAGGGCGCGGGTGCTCATAGGCTCGACGATGCCGGTGGTGCCGATGATCGAGATGCCGCCGAGGATGCCCATGTGCGGGTTGTAGGTCTTTTCCGCAATGGCTGCGCCGCCGGGGACATAGAGCTTCACCAAAAAGCCGCCCTCGTAGCCGAGGCGTTCGGCGGTCTCGGCGAGCGTTTCGGCGATCATGCGCCGGGGGATGGAGTTGATCGCCCACTCCCCTACCGGCTGGTCAAGGCCGGGCTTTGTCACCTTGCCGATGCCCTCGCCGCCGGTGATGGTGATGCCCTCGGGGGCGCGGGTCACTGCGGCGCGGACGGTGATGCCGTTGGTGATGTCGGGGTCGTCGCCGCTGTCCTTGACAATGCCGCAGTCGGCGGAATGTTCATCTGCAAAGGGCTCGCTGACGGGCAGGCGCAGAACGTCTCCTCCGGGAAGGCGGACGCTGATCTCCGACGGGGCTTTGCCGGTCAGGAGATAGACGGCTGCTGCGCCTGCGGCTGCGGCGGCACAGGTGCCGGTGGTGTAGCCGCAGCGGAGCTTTTCGGTGCCGTTATAACGAAACATGGGCGTGTTCCTCCGCTGAAATGATGACGGTGGTGAAGTAGCCGCACTGCACATCCGGGTGCAGCACGGGGATCATACGCTCGTCCGGGAGACCGCAGTTTTCGACGGCATACGCATGCGAAAGCTGGTCTGTTTCGGACAAAACCTGCACGAGTTCGGGCATGTGGGCGCCGCATTTCAGGATGACCTTGGCGCCGGGGAGTTGCAGGCGGCTTTCCAGATCTTTGCAGCCGAACGGGAGCACCTGCAAGGGGGTATCGCCGGTGACGAGGGGCGCTCCGGCGAGGGCTGCGGCGGCGGAAAAGCTCATGACGCCGGGGATCTGAACGGTCTCAAAGCCCTGTTCACGGACGAGGGCGGCCACGGGGCTGTAGGTGGCGTAGAGGGAGATGTCGCCGAGGCAGAGGAAGGCTACATCCTCCGTCCGGAGCGCATGACAGAGGGCTTCGGCGGCGGTCTGTTCGGCGGCAGCGAGGGCGGCGGTGTCTTTCGTCATGGGAAAGTCGAGCGGCAGGACTTGCTTTTTGCGCAAGTCTGCTATGCCGCCGGCGATGCGCAAAGCAAGGCTCTCAGTGCCGGGTTTCTGCGGGGCGGCGATGACCTTGCAGCGCTCCAGGATGCGCACCGCGCGGACGGTCAGGAGCTCCGGGTCGCCGGGGCCGGTGCTGATGCCGTAGAGGATGCCCATTATTCCCAGGTCTCCCAGATCTCGGGGTGATAGCCGACGGTCGCCTGCCTGCCGTTGCGGACGATGGGCAGGCGGATGAGCTGCTGGTTCTCGAAGAGCTTGTCGGGCTTGGCGTCATCGGTGAGATAGCGCAGGAGTGCGAGGGTGTCCTTGTCCTTTGCGTTCTCTTCGAGGAGCGCATCAAGGCCGCCGGCGGCTTTCATCACGCTGTCGAATTCGCCGCGGCTCAGGCCTTTTTCCTTCATGTCGATGCTCTGGAAGCGGATGCGGCGCTCCTTGAACCAGCGCTCGGCCTTGCGGGTGTCGGCGCTCTTTTTCGTGCCGAAGATCTGGATGTTCATAGTCAGTCCTCCCGGAAATTGATACTATTATTATACTCTGGGAAGCCGCAAAAGTCAAGGTTTGCTTGACACCTATGAGGGGGTCTGGTATAATGGAGATAACAAAAAACGGGACGGGAGGTGCGGCGGACGGACGAATTTGAGATCAAGGACGGCGTGCTGATACAGTATCACGGGGTGGGCGGCGATGTGGTCATTCCGGAGGGGGTGACGGACATTGCATGGCGGGCATTCTACCGCTGCGCCGGACTGACCTCCATCACGATACCGGACGGTGTCAGAACGATCGGGGTCAATGCCTTTCGTTCCTGTACCGGGCTGACTGCGCTCAGGCTCCCGGACAGTCTGACATGCATCGAAGGCGCTGCATTCCTCAACTGCACCGGGCTGACCTCGGTCACCATCCCGGAGAGCGTGACGAGCATCGAAGGATCTGCATTCGAGAGGACACCCTGGCTGAAAGCACGGCAGGCAGAAAACCCGATCGTGATCGTCAACAGCATCCTCATTGACGGAACGACCTGTTCCGGACATGTCACGGTACCGGACAGTGTGACACGCATTGGTCCCTATGCATTTTATGGCTGTGTGGCGATGACCGGCATCACGATCCCGGACAGCGTAACGCGCATCGGGGAAGTGGCATTCAACGGCTGCAGCGGGCTGACCTCGGTCACGATCCGCGGGATCCGGATAGAGCATGACACGTTTGAGCTTCTGGAACATGAACCCTATTTTGATCGCCCCGATGTCATCAAGCAGCTTGTGAATTATCAGTATGCAGAGCATCCGGTCACATGGGCGGCATTCCGGAGCTGCCCGGAGGATGCGCGGAATACCGGTTATCTGCGGGAGCACTTTGACGAAGCATTTCAATTCCTTATAGAGAGAAATGATAGGGAGACCATGCAGGGCGTTCTGCAATGCGGGCTGTTTGACGATCTGCTCCGGGATAGGATCGACGGCTGGATCGAGTATGCGATCGGGAATGAAATGCTCGAAATGCAGCTTATGCTGACCAATTACAAAGCAGAAAAGCTCGGCTATACGGATGTGACAGAGCAGTTCAAGCTGTAATTCTTGAACGGAGGTGCGGTGGATGGACGAATTTGAGATCGTGGACGGCGTACTGGAGAAGTTCCACGGGGAGGGCGGCGATGTGGTCATCCCGGCGGGCGTCAAAAAGATCGGGTTCAGCGCGTTTGAGTGCTGCCCCGGGCTGACCTCTGTCGTGATCCCGGAGGGGGTCACGGAGATCGGGAAGAATGCCTTCCGGAGCTGTACCGGGCTGGTTTCCGTGACGATCCCGGAGAGCCTGGAGACGATCACGCTCGGCGCTTTCAGGGGCTGCGATGCGCTGGCCACCGTCACGATCCGGGGCATCTTGCTGGAGCATGCCACGCTTGACCTTTTGCAGCGGAAATGCCTGATCGGCATCCCGCAGATCATCTCACAGCTTGTGGATTACAGGGCGGCCAGATACGGCGTTGTCTGGACGGCGTTCTGGCACTGCCCGGAGGACGAGCGGAACAACGCCTTTATCCGGGCGAATTTCGAGAAAATGCTGTGCTATCTCATTGATGTGAAGGATGCGCTGACGCTCGAGGAGGCGCTACGATGCGGGGCATTTGACAAGGAACTCAAAGAATGCATCGACAGAGGCATTGAATATGCCATTGCGAAAGGCGCGACAGACATCCAGCTTTTGCTGATGAACTACAAGCACGATAAGATCGGCTTTACGGATCCCACGGAAAGGATGAAGCTATAATGCGGCACAAGATCCCGAACCGGCGCAATTTTGGCCCCTTCCTGCTCTATGGAAGTGAACTGGTCAGATACCACGGCGGCAAATATGCCGACATCCCGGACACCGTGACAGAGATCGGCGCCAAGGCGTTCAGCGGGTGCAAGCAGCTGCTGAGCGTCACCATCCCGGAGAGCGTGACAGCGATCGGGGATCTGGCGTTTGAAAACTGCACCGGGCTGACCTCCGTCACGCTCCCGCACAGCGTGACACGCCTCGGGAGCTATCCCTTCTATGGCTGCGCCGGACTGCGATCTGTCACGATCCGGGACATCCGGTTCGACGAAGCCGCCCTCCGGGAGTTACAGGAGAAGTGGGACTACTATCCCTGGGAGGTCATCAACATTCTGGTGATGTCACTGCCGGTCTTTTCGTTCCGGCTGAGCTTTGCAGAGCAGAAATACCCCGTGGCCTGGACGGCGTTCTGTCTCTGCCCGGAGGATGCGGAAAACACCGCCTATGTCTGGGCGCACTTTGGGGAAATGATGCATTTTCTCATAGATCACAGCGAAGCGGCAACGCTGCAAACGGCACTCGGAAGCGGCGTGTTCGATGAACGTCTCCGAACCGGCATAGATCACTTTATTGAATATGCCATCGAAAAGCAGGCGCTGGAGATGCAGCTCATGCTGACGAATTACAAGCGGGAGAAGATCGGCTTCACGGATCCGGCGGAGCAGTTGAAGCTATAGCCTACAAAAAGGGAGCCATGTAGGCTCCCTTTTGTGATTCTGTGATTTTGACGCGCTTACTTCTTGAACCGCTCCTTGGCAGAAGCGACCTTATCCTCGACCTTGTCAACGATCTGTTCCTTGTGCTCGATGTGACGGGCATTCAGGGTCTTGTTCGCGCGCAGGATACGTTCCTGCATACCAGCGAGGTCAGTGCGGATGCGCTTGGGGGTCTTCTGCTGGATAAAGTACGAGATGTTGCGGAATTCGCGGTTCATCATCTTGTGGTAGCGGATGTAGAAGCGCAGCAGCTTCCGGCTCTTCCGGGAAAAGGCGATGCTCGACAGGATCGTGTCCGCAGCCAGCAGGAATGCCAGCAAAATTGCCGTCGTTGTGATCAGTGCAGGCGGCGCGGAATCGAACAGCCGTACCACGACCGGCTCCACGAAGCGGCTGATGAAGGTCGTCGCCGTTCCGAAGAACAGGAACCCGAGCAGGCAGATGTGCCCCTTGTAATTGAAGGGCATACCGGAATAATCCCACAGCTTGACGTGGAAAATATCCTCAAGGATGGACGCGCACAGGTATTCGCAGCAGATGCACAGGCAAGCCGATGCGAAGAACTGTAACAGCGGGTTCGGGATATAGTATGCCATCAGGATGCCCAGTACCGCACCGCCGCCGTAGACCGGGCAATACGGGCCGAGCAGAGAACCGCGGTTCAGGAAGTGACCGGATTCCCAGAGCGAAATGACGGTCGTCTCAAACAGCCACCCGAGGAAGCTGTAAAGCATGAAGCTCAGAAAGAGGTAGTCGAGACTCATGCTGGCGAACCGCTCAAAGGTATCTAAATACGTCATCATAATCTCACACGCTCCTTTCGGATCACCTCAAGGAAGGTGCAGATCTTGTCCGCTGCGATGACCAGCCACGCCTCGCGGCAGGTCGGCGGGATGACCGTCAGCGGCCACATATGGTGGCGGATGATCTGCACTTCTCGTTCTGTGAGCTTGTAATCCCGCAGCGCGTTGCGCAAAGCACGCCCCGGATGGCCGAATGCATGGCCGAAATCCGGATGCTTTCCCTTGTGCCAGTCATACAGGAAATAATCGTGCAGCAGTGCGCCCCGGATCAGCTCCCGATAATTGACGTCAATGCCCAGCTCCATGCTGAGCACGCAGCTCATATACGCAACATGACAGACATGCTGGAACACCGTCATGTCAGAATGCTGGATAAATTCCTTGGTCCGGGCAAGCCGCCCCTCCCGGATCAGGATCTCCGCTTCATAGCGGATCGCAGCGATAATACGCCGCTTGCTGTATTTCACACCGTTTCGCAGTATTGGCACTGACTGCAGCCGCGGTGCTGCGAGTGCTTGCTTCATAGCGATCAATTCCCCTTACATACTACTGCGTGCATGCACCGTTGTCTTTCTGTACGGTGATGCGTGACTTTTCTCTCTTCATAATACTGGCTGTTGACATTTCTACTTAATTGTATTATAATATAGATGGTTAAAAAAATCAATTGCCAAAGTGTACAAAAATGAGGATTATGCCACAGTTTTGTTGAAATTGAGGATAAATGGATAAGAGAACACAAAAGACCCGGCAGGCCATCCGGAACGCCTATATTACGCTGCTTCTTGATCGTCATGCGCCGCGGCTGACGGTCACGGCCATCGCCCGGGAAGCCAACATCGACCGCAAGACCTTTTATCTGCACTATGACACGGTCGAGGACGTGGAGCAGGACTATAACCACCAGCTCACGCTCGAGCTGCTCGGGTATCTCGATGAGGAAGGCTTCTTTGCCGGCAACCCGGATGCCGGGTGCTTCTTCCGGGCATGCAACCGCCTGATCGCCGCGCATCTGGCGCTGTTCCAACATACCGTGTTCCAGAGCAGACTCTCCGACGCATGGGAAGAAGCGACCGCAGAGCTGACAGGGCTCATCGCCGACCGCTATGCAGACAGCGTGACCGTGCGCCGGGATGTGCTGTGCATCTACATCCGGTTCCTGCTGGCCGGGAGCCATGCGATCTACCGGGACTGGATCCGCGGACAGCTGAAATTCGACATCGAGGAGCTCGGGCGCATCGCCACGGATGCGGCGTTTGAGGGCTTCTCTGCGATCATGGAATAGGAGGCGCTATGCGTTACAGCCTTGTGATATTTGACCTGGACGGGACGATCCTGGACACCCTTGCGGACTTAACCGCCGCCGGGAATTATGCGCTGACATCCTGCGGGATGCCGGAGCGGACGGTGGACGAGGTGCGGCAGTTCGTCGGCAACGGCATCCGGCGGTATTTGCAGCGTGCCGTGCCTGCCGGTACGACGGAGGCGGACATTGACCGCGTGCACGCAGCATTCACGGCGTATTATGCAGAGCACTATGCCGATCAGACGGCAGCGTATCCGGGGATCATAGAGCTGTTGCAGCGCCTGAAGGATGCCGGCATCCGGACGGCGGTCGTTTCCAATAAGCCGGACTATGGCGTGCAGGCACTGTGTGCGCAGTATTTCCCGGGGCTGTTCGATGCGGCGGCCGGGGAAAAAGAGGGCGTCCGAAGGAAGCCTGCGCCGGATGCGGTCGAAGCCGTGCTGGCGGCGCTCCAGATCCCGCGGGAGGAGGCCGTCTATATCGGGGATTCCGATGTGGACATCGAGACCGCCCGGAATGCCGGGATGGATTGCATCAGCGTGAGCTATGGCTTCCGCTCCGAGGCGTTTCTCCGGGAGCACGGGGCTTCGGTCATTGCAGAAGATGCGGCACAATTGGCAGCGATGCTGCTCGGTTAGGCATATTTTACGATAACATCCCGGCATTGCCGGGATGTTTTGTTAGGATGACGACTTGATTTTTCGGAATTTGTGTGCTATACTAAATCTGTAATTAGCAACCGCTAACCATAAAGACAAAAAGATGCAGGTGCAGGACGGTCACCGTCCTGCCGGGAGTCCAGAGGGCAGAGCCCTCTGGCAGGGGTTCAGGGGGCAGCGCCCCCTAAGTCGGCCGCAAGCAGACAAAGCCCCCAGAAAAGGAGGCTCACCATGAGTGAAGCAGAAAAGAAATTCCTGACCGTGACCGGGCTGACCAAGAGCTTCGGGAGCGGCGAGACGAAGCAGGATGTATTGAAAGGCATTGATTTCAGCGTAGGCAAGGGCGAGTTCTGCGTGCTGCTGGGGCCGTCCGGCTCGGGCAAGTCCACGCTGCTGAACATCCTCGGCGGCATCGACAGCGCTGACGGCGGCGAGATCACCATCAACGGTGACACTCTCAGCACGATGAACGAAAAGGGGCTGACACAATACCGCCGCAAGCACCTCGGGTATGTGTTCCAGATGTACAACCTCATCCCGAACCTGAATGTGAAGGAGAACATCGAGACCGGCGCTTACCTCTCCGACAAGCCGCTCGACATTGACGAGCTGCTGAAAACGCTCGGGCTGTTTGACCATCGCTACAAGCTGCCGAACCAGCTCTCCGGCGGTCAGCAGCAGCGTGTCTCCATCGGCAGAGCCATCGTCAAGAACCCGGACATCCTCCTTTGCGATGAGCCGACCGGTGCGCTCGACTATACCACCTCCAAGGAGATCTTGCAGCTCATCGAGGAGGTCAACCGGAAGTACGGGAATACCGTCATTATGGTGACGCATAATGAAGCCATCCGGCTGATGGCGGATCACGTCATCAAGCTCCGTGACGGCAAGATCCGCCATGACGACCGCAATGCGGAAAAGCTCACTGCCGCCGAGCTCGAATGGTGAGGTGCGCTATGGAAGAACAGATCAGGCTGGGAAAACGCCCCGGCAATCCCCTGCGGAAGCGTGTCTGGCGGGATGTGCTGCGGGACTGGAAACGCTATCTGATGATCTTTGCCATTCTCGTGGTGACGATCGCATTCGTCTCCGGCATGTATGTCGCCAACAACAGCACGCTGCACTCCCTGACGGAGAACATCACCGTCCTGAAACGGGAGAGCGGGCATTTCGAGCTCGATACCGAAGCCGATGAAGCTCTCCTGAGCGGCATCGCATCCGGCGAACGGGCGGACGTGGTCGCCGTGTTCAGGGAGCGCGCATACTCCGAGGCAGAACCGGAGGTCGAGGAGGCCGTCCGGGATGCCGTGGCCGGGGAAGTGGAGAAGCAGGTGACCGAGGCCATCCGGGCGCAGGTCACACAGGCGGTCGAGGCGCAGTTCGCACAGGCCGCAGAAATGGGCATGGCAGTCCCCGCTGCCGAAAAGCAGGCGGCGCTTGACGAGGCCATCGGGCAGGCGATGCGGGAGAATTACGACAGCGCCTATGACGAAGCACTCGATGCTGCCTACGATTCCGACGATTACAAGACCGCCCTCTCCGATGCGATGGACGAAGCGAAACAGGAGATCGACAAGGAGATCGGCGAGAAGTATGACGAGCTGGCCGAGCGCTATGAGCTGAACGACGATGCGCCCGCTGTGCCGGTGGATGTCTATCCGCTGTTCTACCGGGAGGATGCCGAAACGCTCCCCGGCAAGGATGACTACGCCGGAAAGATCCGCGTCTACAGCGAGCGTCGGGACATCGACCTGTATGACATACTGGATGGACAGGCGCCGCAGTCGGATTCTGAAATACTCATCGACCGGATGCATGCCGACAATGCCGGGATCTGCACGGGCGATACCATCCGGGTCGGCAGCGTGACCTTCACCGTGTCCGGGCTGGCGGCTTTCGTGGACTATTCCACGCTGTACGAGAAGAACACCGACACGATGTTCGATGCGCTGACGTTCAATGTCGGCATGGTGACGGATGCGGGTTTTGACCGCATCGGGACGGCAACGCATTATAACTACGCCTTCCTCTACAAGGAGACGCCCGCCGACCTCATCGCCGAAAAGGCGGCATCGGACAGCTTCCTGAAAGCGCTCATCACGCAGACGGCTGCGGCTGAGACTGAGACCGAGATCGAGGACTATGTCCCCGCCTTTGCCAACCAGGCGATCAACTTCGCACAGGATGACATGGGCAGCGACAAGGCGATGGGCGGCGTGCTGCTGTACATCCTGACGGCAGTGCTGGCGTTCATCTTTGCCGTCACCATCAGCACGACCCTCGAGCAGGAGGCGTCTGTTATCGGAACGCAGCGGGCATCGGGCTTTACCAAAGGCGAGCTCCTGCGCTATTACATGAGTGCGCCGCTGATCGTGGTGCTCATCGCAGCGGCGGTCGGGAATGTGCTGGGCTATACGGTGTTCAAGAACATCATCGTGGCGAGGTACCGCAACAGCTACAGCCTCCCGGGCTATGTGACGCTCTGGACACCGGACGCCTTCGTCCGCACCACCGTCGTACCCATCGTGCTGATGCTCGTCATCAACCTGTTTGTCATCATACGGATGCTGCGGCTCTCTCCGCTGCGGTTCCTGCGCCATGACCTCAAGCAGAAGAAGCGCAGCAAGGCCATCCGGCTGCCGCGGGTGGGCTTCCTGTCCCGCTTCCGGATGCGTGTCTTCTTGCAGAACATCCCGAACTATCTGATGCTGTTTATCGGCATCGTGTTCGTCATGCTGATGACCTCGATGGCAGTGGGGCTCCCCGCCACGCTGGCGTATTATCAGGATTCGCTCCCGAAGATGATGTTCTGCAACGAGCAGGTGCTCCTGACCTCCTGCGAGGATGAGGACGGGCGCACCATCACCACGAATACACCCGGCGCAGAGCGGTTTTCCATGACCTCCCTCGAGCGCAAGTCGGATGCCTACAACGAGGACATCACCATCTTCGGCATCGTGGAGAACAGCCGGTATATCACCCTCGATGCATCGTATTATGACAGGACGGACGATGCCGTCTTCATCTCCGAAGCCTATGCGAAGAAGTACAGCGTGAAGGAGGGCGACACGATCGTCCTGTCCGAGAAGTACGAGA
>JAGADP010000080.1 GCA_017828885.1 Oscillospiraceae bacterium
CGAGCACAGAGACCTCGCCATCGCCGTTGACATCGCCGGGCGCGATCTGCGGCTCCGGTTCGGTGGTGGGTTCCGTGGTCGGCTCGGTGGTCGGCTCCGGGAGCGCCTCGCCGGTGAGCTTCCAGCGCTGGCAGATGCTGCCGGTATTGCCCCACTGCTGCACATTGGCACCGCCGGTCTTGGACGCTGCCTCGACCTCGACAAAGCGCTCGTTGCCGGACGCCTTGGTCACGATGGTGTAGGTCGTGTCGAGGTTCTTGATAAAGCGGAAGAGCTGTGCATCGTCCGTCTCATCATAGGCTGCAAGGGCGACATTGCCGCCGTCGCCGCTGCCGCTGGCGCTGAGGGCGAAGCTGGGATCCGCGATCGAGCGGATGCGGTAATAATTGTCACCGGCATCGGTCAGCATCCATTTCTGGCAGTCCAGACCGTTGCTTTCCCACTGGCGGACATTCGTGCCGGCTGCCATCGTACCATTCTCGATGTCCATGACCAGCCCGGAATTCACATTCTCGAAGGTATAGCACAGTGTGGATGCCACCGGGGTGCCCGGATCGGTCACCGGCTCGAGCTCCCAGCTCTGGCAGGTCTCGCCGTTGCGCTCCCACTGCTGCACATTGGCACCGGAGGTCTTGGAGGCGCTCTCCACCTCGACAGCGGACGCCTCGCCGGTGATGCGCGTCATGATCGTGTAGGTGCCGTCCCCGTTGTCACCGAGCATGAACTGCTGGTTCTGGCCGCCGTTGTACTGGTAAACGTCGATGTTCGTGCCGTTGTCGGTCTTTTTGCCCGCTACATCCAGCACAAAGAAAGCCCCATATCCTGCACAGGAAACAATGTAGTAATAGCCGTCCCCGGCGCTGTAGAAACGCCATACATCATGCACAGATGTCCCGTCAGTACCCCACTGCTGGACATTGGCACCGTTCTCCGCCTTGCCGTCTGCGATCTGGAGATACAGACCGGAGTTGACGTTCTTGATGCGGAAGCATGCACCCTCGGTGAATTCCGCCGCTGTGGGCTTGGTCGGTCCCATCGGCCCGTCAGGCGCGGTCGAGAATCCGGAGCTCGGCACGCCTGCCTTGCCATAGCGCAGGTACATCCAGTTGGAATTCATGCTCTGGCAGCCGGAATAGGTGTTGCAGTAATTCTTGGCATTGTCCGCCGAGATGCTCACATAGTCGTAATTGCCGGAGGGTCTCCAGCTCGACTCGACAGAGAGCGAAGGATTGCTCGTGGTACCCTGTCCGCGGACAGTCCGCTGCGCGTTGGAGGACTTGGAGCCGGTCTCATAGTAGGCGCCCGGGTAGGTGATCTGGTTCCAGTCGCAGATGACATTGCCGCCGTTGGCATAGAAGCAGTTCTCGGCGTAGATGTCGCAGCCGCTGTGGACGGTGTAGGCCATCGAGAAGGTGTCCACATAGTTGCAGAGCGAGTGGAAATAGCCCCAGCGCATCAGTCCCGGCCCTCTGGTGAGGGTCTTGTAGAACTTGTTCGAGGCGATCGTCATGCGCGGATACCCGTCGTACTTGTTCTTGACGTCCTGGGTATCATCCGGATAGCCGAGGATCAGGCCGTACTCATGCAGCCCGAAAGAGCAGTCCGAGATGGTGCAGTAATCGGCATCGTAGCAGCAGGCGAGGAACTTGTCATAGTCCGGCTGCCCGTTCGCTGCCTTGTTGTAGTCCTGGTGGCCGGTGAAGGTGCAGTGATCGACCCAGAGGTTCTGGCCGGCGCCGAAATAGACCACGATGTTGTCATTGCCGTTGGCATTGGCGTCGTGCTGGAAGTCGAAATTGCGGATGATGACGTTATTGCCCTTACCGCTGCCCTGCTTGGTGCAGAGGGCGACGTTGTACATGGTGTGATTGCCGTAGCTGCCGACGATGGTCTTGTTGTCGGTGACGTAGATACGGCCGTCCGGGTTGTAGAGGTGGTTCTGGCCGTCGGTCTTGTAGTTCTTGCCGCCGTCGATGTTGCCCTTGACGATGATCGTGTAGGGGTCATTCGCTTCGGCATATTTCTTGAGGTCGGAGAAGGTGCTGACCTCGACCGTCTCACCGAAGAGACCGCCGATGTTTGCCGCCTTGATCTTGCCGGTGTTGTCGTTCTTGCAGTAGCCGGCAAAGCCCTGTAAACCGTCGGCATTCAGGAGGAACTGCTGGTTCTCGGCGCCGGTGTACGGTGCAAGCGTCAGGCCGCCTGTGCCCTGTGTGATGGCAAGATCCCTGTCCTCGTAGTTGACGATCTTGTAGGCGAGGTCATTGCCCTTGCTGTCCTTCGAGACAGGGACAACGAACCAGTGCTGTGAACGGGCGGATTCGCTGCCGTAGAGGATGACATCCGTGCCGGACTTGACATTGTAGCCGTTCGGGGTGAGCATGCGGCCGGATTCCACATTGGTCAGCTTGAAATAGGTGCCGGTGCTCTCTGCGCCGACGCGGTCGAAGCGCCATGTCGCGGAAAGGTCATTGCCGAGCGCCTTCATGACGAGCGCCGAGCCGTCCGCGGTGCCGCTCTCCGTGAGGACGGTACTGTTATTGACGGAAGCGAGGGTCATGAGCTGCGCCGGGTAGTCCACCGAGGCAGCAGCGACCGGCATCGCTGTGCTTTGCAGCGGCAGCATCATGGCGGTCATGAGCGGTGCGAGCGCCGCAGATAGGATGCGGTGCAGGCGCGGGTGTTTGTTCATAGACATCATCTCCTCGTGATGTGTTTTCCGGCAGTTGACCGGACAAATTCGTGCCTTATTATATTAATTGTATCATAAAATGTACCGAAAGTCAATTGCAATCTGAGCATAGAACATGGCATTTATGGTCATTCAGCGATACATAGGCAGGTCTGGCAGGCAGGAGACAGCCGGATGTCTGGCTTGTGTAGCATATCGTCTGTCCGGGCTTCGCGGAAAAACGCCGTATCTTAACATAATATTAACACCTCGTTCATAGAATCTTAACGGCATCATGACCGTCCATGTGCTATAATAGCAATAGTTTTGATACAACAGAGGTGTAAAATGTTTCAGATACTTAGCAATCTCAAGCCCAAAAAACTGTCGTCCTTTCAGGTCATCATCCTCAGCTTTTTCGGGCTCATCATGGTGGGCACGCTGCTTCTGATGCTGCCTATCTCCTCGCAGCAGCGATGCGTGACGTCCTTCCCCGATGCCATGTTCACGGCTGTTTCCGCGACCTGCGTGACGGGACTTGTCGTCAAGGATACAGCCACCTACTGGTCACTGTTCGGACAGATGGTGATCCTGACACTCATCCAGATCGGCGGTATGGGCGTCATCACGATCGGCCTTGCCATCATGCGGGCGTCCGGCCGGAAGATCGGCCTGTCGCAGAGGAGCATGATGCAGGAGTCCATCTCCGCGCCGCAGGTCGGCGGCATCGTGAGGCTGACGGCGTTCATCCTGAAATACTCCGCCATCATCGAGCTGATCGGCGCTGTATGCTTTTTCCCGGTGTTCTATAAGGACTTCGGGCTTGCCAAGGGAATATGGTACTCCATCTTCCACAGCATATCCGCCTTCTGCAACGCGGGCTTCGACCTGCTCGGCATACGGGGGCAGTTCTCGTCGCTGACGTCCTACGGTGAGCATGTGTACCTCAATATCATTGTGATGCTCCTGATCGTCATCGGCGGTATCGGCTTCCGCGTATGGGGCGACATCGGGACATACAAGCACCGTGTCAAGCGCTACAGCCTGCAAACCAAGGTGGTGCTGGTGACTTCGGCAGTTCTGATCGTTCTGCCTGCGATCTATTTCTATTTCTTTGAATACAAGGGCGAGATCTTCTATGACCGGATGATCCACTCGGTCTTCCAGTCCGTCACCACCAGAACCGCCGGCTTCAATACAACGGATCTGGCCGCGATGGATGAGTCCGGCACGGCCATCATGATCATCCTGATGCTCATCGGCGGTTCGCCCGGATCGACGGCCGGCGGTATGAAGACCGCGACATTTGCCGTGCTGTTCCTCTCGGCGATCACCGTATTCAGCCGCCGCAGCGACGTGCAGTGCTTCAAGAGAAGGATCGCTCCCGAGGCGGTGCGGAGCGCAGGTGCTGTTCTGTTCATGTATCTGGTGCTGTTCTTCACGAGCGGCGTCATCATCAGCAGAACGGAGGACCTGCCGCTGCTGACCTGTCTGTTTGAGACGGGCTCGGCGGTCGGCACAGTCGGTCTGACGCTGGGCATCACCAGCAAGCTGTCGATGCTTTCGCGGGTGATCCTGATGTTCCTGATGTTCTTCGGAAGAGTCGGCGGCCTGACGCTGATCTACGCGGCGCTGCCTTCGGCCAACAGCCATCATTCCCGCTGGCCGCTTGAAAAAATAACTGTAGGATAAGGAGATAAGTGATATGACAACAGCATTGATTATCGGAGTCGGAGAATTCGGCAGCCACATCGCCAAGCGCATGGAGGAGCTGCACTGTGAAGTCATGGCCGTGGACATGAACGAGGAACGCATCAATGATATTCTGCCCTACGTGACGAATGCACAGATCGGTGACAGCACGAATGCAGAGTTCCTGCGGTCGCTCGGCGTGGGCAATTATGACATCTGCATCGTGGCGCTCGGCGGCCTGTTCCAGAGCTCTCTGGAAACGACCTCGCTTCTCAGCGAGCTCGGCGCCAAGAAGGTCATCTCCCGCGCCACCAATGACGTGCAGATGAAGTTCCTGCTCAAGAACGGCGCGGATGAAGTGGTATATCCCGAAAAGCAGATGGCGATGCGCATTGCGACCAAGTACGCCTCCGACAGCATCCTCGACTTCATCCAGCTCGACAACAACTACTCGATCTATGAGATGAAGGTGCTCAAGGCGTGGAACGGCAAGACGCTCTCACAGCTTGACATCCGCAAGAAGTTCAAGATCAATGTCCTGACGATCAAGCGCGGCGACGAGGTCTTTATCCCGGGTCCGGACACCGTGATCAAGGGCGATGACATCGCATTCGTGATCGGCGAGGTCAAGGACATCCAGAAGTGCTTCAAGATCTGAGAAAAAGAAGCTCCCCCTCATCATTTACTGATGAGGGGGAGCAGTGTTTTTAGGATCAGACATCTCCGTTTTTCAGCCGCGCAAGATAATCCTTTGTCTCCGACGCCACAACGCCGGACAGCCCGAGCAGGGCAATGATGTTCGGC
>JAGADP010000081.1 GCA_017828885.1 Oscillospiraceae bacterium
CCTTATGGAGCAGATTGACCGCATGCGCCGCCATGCCGTACACATCCGGCGTGTAGGTCGTGATGCCGACGGAATTGAAGATGGCTTCCCGTGTGGCATCATAGCCGGTGATGCGAAGCTGTTCGGGTATTCTGATGCCGCCCGCGGTCAGACGGTCGGCAAGACCGATCGCCATGAAATCATTCGCGCACACCACAGCATCGGGCATGGCAAGCTCACCGGACAGGAGCCGTTCGGCAAAGGCTTCGCCGCTGGTGTACCAGAAATTCCCATAGAATACATTTTCCGCCGATGCGTCCAGTCCCTCTGCCTGCATCTGCTCGCGGAAGGCCTCGGCACGCGCTTCCGAGACCACATAGTCCTTCTGCCCGGTGAGCAGATACAGCTTCCGGCACTTGTGCACCTGCACAAGATGCTTCACGACATCCCGGATCGCCTTCCGGTCATCCGTGTAGACCACCGGATAGCCGGCAAACGGCAGATCGAGCGACACGACCGGCTTGGTGCAGTGCTCCCGCAGGTCGGCTTCAAGCTGTTCGAGAACGCTCTTGACCTGATCCTCGATCAGCGCAAGCGACGCCACCAGGACACCGTCCACCAGATCATAATTGATGAGGCGGAAGATGTTCAGCTCGCCGTTCAGATAGAGTTTTTCAGGGTGACAGACCTTCACCATCGTGCTGAAAACCAGCAGGTCATAATTGTATCTTGCGCACTGATCCCGGACACCGGTGATCACTGCCTGGGAATAATCCGAAGCAGGATCTGCGATCAGCAGCGCGATCCGCTTGCGCGGTACGTCATTTTTCATGGATAGCCTCCTAAAAACGCAGCTTCTGTATACTGCGCAGAAATCAGCATATATTTATTTTATTATACAGCATTTGATATAAAAAGTCAAGCTGTGATTTGTAAATCATTCAAGATTTTGAACAAAAGAAAAGCAAGCCAAACCGCTTTTCTTCCCTTCCCCCATCCGGCTCGTTCAGGAATTGCAAATAGCATCTTGACAAATCCCCCAGTTTGGAGTACAATAGTATAGAAACGAGGTGAAAGCATGGAAAATGCAAAGGAACAGGCCATCCGCAATGCGGTAGCCTCCGCCAGAATGGAGGGCCTGCATCCGACAGAGAAGGACATCGCCCTCATCCGCGACTTCATCAACAAGAAGATCACCCGCGAGGAGTTTGTGGCGTCCGTTCTTGCCGATGTGAAAGAGGCCTCCTGATGTCTGTCTACAACGTATCCGGCACGCAGGAGGACTGCTACCCCGGCACAAGAACGCTGAAAAACCGGTTCGGGATCCGCGATCAGAAGCAGCTTGCTCTCGTGGAGCAGAAGCTCGTGACCGGCCTTGCGGCGCAGCTCCAGGAGGAAGCCGTCTTTGCGCAGGTGGATTTCGCATATTACAAGCACCTGCACAAATCGCTGTTCGGGGATCTGTATGACTGGGCAGGCACCGTCCGCACCATCACGATCTCCAAAAAGGGCTTTGTCTTCTGTCAGGCCGGCGTGATCGAGGAGACAGGTCAGCGGCGCTTTGCACGATTGCAGCGGCAGAAGTACCTGACCGGCATGCCCACCGAGGTCTTTTTGGACGAGCTGACGGAGCTGTATGACGACCTGAATCTGCTGCATCCCTTCCGGGAGGGAAACGGCCGGACGCTGCGGCTGTTCATCACGCTTCTGGTGAGAAATGCCGGGCGGGAGATCCGCTTTGACCACTGTGACCCGGATCTGCTGATGATCGCGACCATACAGGCCGCACAGGGCACACGGGATCTGCTGCGGCAGGTCTTTGCAGAGATCGTCACAGAGCCGGATACTACCATAGATGCATGAAGATCGCACTGTTTCGTGACAGTGCGATCTTGTTCTTCCCATAATTGACATCCCGGCGCATTCTGTGCTATAATAGAGCCATACCCCAACAGGAACAGGAGGTCACATGGAAGCATTCAATACATTCATCAGAAATGTGGACAGCTTTGTCTGGGGCGTTCCGCTGATCGTGCTCATTCTGGCCTGCGGCATCTGGCTGAGCATCCGGACGGGATTCCTCCAGATCCACAAGCTCGGCAAGGCGCTGTACTATATGTTCAGGGACGAGGAAAACGGCAGCGGCGAAGTCTCGAGCTTTGCAGCGCTCTGCACGGCGCTGTCCGCCACGGTCGGCACAGGCAACATCGTCGGCGTAGCGACGGCCATTTCAGCCGGCGGCCCCGGGGCGCTGTTCTGGATGGAGGTCGCTGCCTTCTTCGGCATGGCAACGAAATATGCCGAGGGACTGCTTGCCGTGAAATACCGTACCACGAGCGATGACGGAAGCATCCTCGGCGGCCCCTTCTACTACATCGAGCACGGGCTCGGCAAGGGCTGGAAGTGGCTCGGCAAGGTCTTTGCGGTGTTCGGACTGCTCGCCGGACTGCTCGGCATCGGCACCATCACCCAGATCAACGGCATCACCTCAGCCGCGAATGTCGTTTTCAGCGACGGTGATCCCCTGCTGACCAAGATCATCGTGGGCGCATGCATCACGGTGCTGGTCGCACTGATCGTCATCGGCGGAATCAAGCGCATCGCGATGGTCTCGGAATACGTCGTACCGACGATGATCGTCATTTACGTGGGCTGCTGCCTGCTCATCATCGGCATGCACATCACCGAGGTGCCGGATGCGGTGCTGACCGTGCTCCGGGGCGCCTTCGGGCTGCGGCCGCTTGCGGGTGGTGCGGCAGGCTTTGCGGTGGTAGCCGCCTCCATGCGCAACGGCGTGGCGCGGGGCATCTTCTCGAATGAGGCAGGCCTCGGCTCTGCGCCGATCGCCGCGGCAGCTGCCCGGACAAAGGAGCCCGTCCGTCAGGGGCTCGTGACCATGACCGGCACGTTCATCGACACGATCTGTGTCTGCACGATGACAGGCCTCGCCATCGTGATGGCGGGCAGCTACGAGAAGGATCTCGAAGGCGTGGAGATCACGATGGACGCCTTCCGCTGCGGTCTCCCCTTCCCGGAGAAGATCACGTCGCTCCTGCTGATGACCTGTCTGGCGTTCTTCGCCTTCACAACGATCTTAGGCTGGAACTACTACTCCGAGCGCTGTCTGGCGTATCTGGCAGGGCCGGGGCATCACCTGACCAAGATCTACCGCTGGATCTATGTGGCAGCGGTCGGCATCGGCCCCTACCTGACAGTGGAGGCCGTCTGGAACATGGCGGATATTTTCAACGGACTCATGGCGCTGCCGAACATCATTGCC
>JAGADP010000082.1 GCA_017828885.1 Oscillospiraceae bacterium
AACACACTATTTCGGGGAATATATGGCGGCGCTCATGACGAGCGTGATGGGCGATACGGCAAAGCTCATGGCATATGTGGAGGAATGCCGCGCTGCCGGGATCGAGGTGCTCCCGCCTGATGTCAACACGGGGGAGTGGAGCTTTTCTTACGGGGATGGCAAGCTCCGGTTCGGGCTGCTGGCCATCAAGGGGCTCGGCAAGGGGCTGATCGACCGGATGGTGATGGAGCGCAGGAACAAGGGCAGATTTGCCGGCTTTGTGGATTTCTGCCGCCGCATGTCAGGCTGTGGCATGAACAAGCGCATCCTCGAGAGTCTCATCCAGTCGGGCGCGCTCGACGGTCTTGACTGTAACCGCCGCCAGATGCTGCTGAATTACGAATTCGTGATGGATTCGGTCAGTGATGCGCTCGACAGCGGCATTGAAGGGCAGATGAGCCTGTTCGGAGACGGCGAGATCTCCGTGGAGGGCGACCTCCGGATCGCACCGGCACCGGATTTCGACCTGCTGCAAAAATTGCAGATGGAGAAGGCGGTCACCGGGATGTATCTTTCGGGGCATCCGCTCGAAAGCACGGCCTATCTGGCTAAGCTCCTGCGCTGCGGGAGCATCGCAGCACTTGCGGAGGCGCCGGACAAGGCGGAATGCAGCGTCCTGTGCCTGGTGCAGAGCATGAAGAAGTACCGGACGAAAAGCGGTGAGGATATGGCATTTGTCACGCTCGAGGATACCTCCGGTGTGATCGAGGCGCTCGTGTTCCCGAAGCTGCTGAGCATCTCCGGCGGCAGGCTCCTGCCGGACAAGGTGCTGTACGTGACGGGCAATATCTCCCGGAAGGACGACGAGAACAGCCTGATCTGCGGGAGTATCCTCTCGGAGGACGATTTTCCGCAGATGCTCCGCCAGCGGCAGCTCTGCATCAAGATCAGCGGCACCCCGGCGGAGCAGGAACCGCTCCGGGAACTGCCAGTGCTCTGTGCGGACTATCCGGGGGAAACAGAGGTCATCCTCTATCTGATGCAGCAGCGGAAATATGCCGCAGTCAAGCCGATTTTACGCGTTCAGCCGTCTGAAAAGCTGTATGAAAAGCTGTGCAGTCTGTTCCGCCCGGAGGCGATCGGACTCATCCGGATGGTGCGGAAATAGCGCGGAAAATGCAAATTTGTGATTTAAATAACAAAGAAATCAAAAAAAGGGCTTGACATGCATGCCTAAATGTAGTAAAATAGATAAGTAAAGGTTTTTTCCAATATCAGCAGAATGGAGAATGAAAAGCTATGAAAAAAATCGGTGTTTTGACAAGCGGCGGCGATGCGCCGGGCATGAATGCGGCTGTCAGAGCGGTGACCCGCACGGCACTCTCTAAGGGCATGGAGGTCGTTGGCATCCAGAGAGGTTATGTCGGCCTTCTGAACCGTGAATTCGTGAATATGACAGCAAGAACCGTTTCCGGTATCATCCAGAGAGGCGGTACCTGCCTGTACACTGCCCGCTGCCCTGAGTTCCGCAACATGGACGGTGTTATGAAGGGTAAGGCTGTCTGTGAGGAGATCGGCCTCGAGGGTCTGGTAGTCATCGGCGGCGACGGTTCCTTCCGCGGCGCAGGCGATCTGTCCAGCGTAGGCATCCCGTGCATCGGTATCCCTGGCACGATCGACAATGACATTTCCTGCACGGAGTACACCATCGGTTATGACACTGCTATGAATACGGCTGTTGAGATGATCGACAAGCTCCGCGATACCACCCAGTCCCACGACCGCTGCTCTGTTGTAGAGGTAATGGGCAGAAGAGCCGGCTACATTGCAGTCAATGTTGCCATCGGTGCCGGTGCAGAGGCTGCACTGACACTCGAGCGCCCCTATGACCTGAATGCGATCGCTGCCAAGATGACCAAGACCCTGAGCGAAAAAGGCGGCAAGCATCACTTCATCATCGTTGTGGCTGAGGGCGTAGGCCAGACTGAGAACATCGCACGCGAGATCCAGGAGATGACCGGCGTTGAGTCGAGAGCTACAGTTCTGGGTCACGTACAGAGAGGCGGCGCACCGACTATGCGCGACCGTATCGTTGCGACCGAGATGGGCTACCATGCTGTTGAGCTGCTCGAGCAGGGCATCGGCAACCGCATCGTCGGCATGAAGGAAGGCAAGATCTATGACGTGGATCTCCAGGAAGGTCTGGCTATGAAGAAGCCGTTCATCGACCATCTGTATGACATCCTGCTGGAGACTGCATATTGATCATTGATCAGAAGTAACATGGCTTTGTTCCGGGGCGGAGCCCCGGAACAAAGCTCTAAAACAATGTTTTAGAGTATCCATGTATCATACACAGAGTAGGACGCTGTGCGTTAAGTGCCGCCCGGACGGGGAGTTGCCGGGGGGACGAAAAGGGGCGAACCCTTGCGGTACAGTGTCCGCATCCCGCTGAATGTATTATTTCAAAGCTCTTTATTTAAGATACCTTGAGATATACACGAGGCTGCGTATTTGAAGGAGGTATTCTTAAATGAAGAGCTTTTTTTCCATGTTTCCCCGCTCCGCAAAGGAATTCTATGACCTACGGTCGCTGACCGTGACGGCAATGTTCATTGCCATCTCGATGGTCATCGAGAAATTCACGATCAATTTCCCGCTGTTCAAGATCAACTTTGCATTCCTGGCCATTGCGGTGATCGGCATGCTGTGCGGCCCGACGGTGGGCTTTGTCGCCGGTATGCTCTGCGATATTGTCGGTTGGATCGCCAATCCGGACGGCGGCTTCTTCCCGGCTTACACGCTCGTGGCCGGTATCCAGGGTCTGATCTACGGCATCCTGCTGTACTACAAGCAGGACAAGATCTCGCTGTTCG
>JAGADP010000083.1 GCA_017828885.1 Oscillospiraceae bacterium
AGCTGCGTGCGCGGCGTGGTGCCGGAGGAGAGCATCTGGAAGAATGACGGCGTCATCATCCGGAAGACCCGATAAATACGCAAACAAGGGGGCGCAAGCCCCCTTCACATGTCATCATAGAGAGGTGTAGCATGAAGAACGACCCGCGAAAGCATTTTTCCGCCCTCCAGATCATCCACAAGATCCTCCGGGAGCATGTGCAGCCCGGTGACATCTGCATCGACGCTACGGCAGGACGCGGCAAGGATACTCTTTTTTTAGCGGAACTGGTCGGTGAGACCGGCCATGTCACGGCGTTTGACATACAGGAGGCCGCCGTGGAGAGCACCCGTGCGCTGCTGGCGGAGCACGGCATGACAGACCGTGCCGAGGCAGTGCTTGACAGCCATGCCCATATGGCACAGTACGCGCAGCCGGGGACGGTCTCGGCGATCACGTTCAATTTCGGCTGGCTGCCCGGCGGCGACCACAATGTCTTCACCCGCCCGGAGAGCAGCATCGCCGCCATCGAAGCGGGGCTCGAACTGCTGCGGGATGAGGGCATCATGACGCTCATCCTGTACTACGGCAGGGAAACGGGCTTCGAGGAGCGTGATGCGCTGCTGGCCTACCTCCCGACCATCGACAGCGACCGCTATACGGTCATTGAGATGCCGTTTGTCAACCGCCCGAACTGCCCGCCGATCCCGATCGTCATCCTAAAGGGGTAAGGCGTCTGAAAAAAGAAGTGAGAAGCCTTGACAAACCTGTTTTTCTGTGGTATACTATTAGAGGAAACAAACAAAATCGGCGGAAACGCCGATTTTGCAGAGGATGATTGTTAGCATAGGCTAACAATATGAAAGGAAGATCTGGTATGGCAACACTCAAAGAAACAGGGATCGGCGAGACCGTCCGGGTCGAGAAGGTCGGCGGAGACGGCGCGCTCCGGCAGCATTTCCTCGACATGGGCATCATCCCCGGCACCGAGGTGACAGTCGTCAAGCTGGCGCCGATGGGCGACCCGATGGAGCTGCGGCTGCATGGCTATGAGCTGACGCTGCGGCTTGCGGATGCGGCGGAGATCGAGGTCAGCCCGGTGCCCGAAAAGAGCGACAGTACCCACCACAAGCGCAAGAAGCGCCCCACGGAGCACCCCGGTCTCGGCGAGGGTGGGCGATACCACGCCAAGGGCGACGGCAAGCCCCTCCCGGAGGGGACACAGATGCGCTTTGCACTCGTCGGCAACCAGAACAGCGGCAAGACCACGCTCTTCAACCGCCTGACGGGCTCGAAGCAGCATGTGGGCAACTTCCCCGGCGTGACCGTTGACCGCAAGGACGGCACCATCAAGGGGCATCCGGATGCGGTCATCACCGATCTGCCCGGCATCTATTCCATGTCGCCCTACACGAGCGAGGAGATCGTCTCCCGGAATTTCGTGCTGCAAGAGAAGCCTCACGCTGTCATCAACATTGTCGATGTCACGAACATTGAGCGGAATCTGTACCTTTCGATGCAGCTCCTCGAAATGGACATCCCGATGGTCGTGGCGCTCAACATGATGGACGAACTCACGGCGAACGGCGGCGGTATCGACGTCAATGCGATGGAGCGGATGCTCGGTGTGCCGGTCGTGCCCATCTCGGCGGCGAAGAACGAGGGCATCGAAGAGCTGGTCGATCATGCGCTGCATATCGCACATTTCCAGGAATGCCCGGTGACGCAGGATTTCTGCGACAAGAACGCCAACGGCGGCGCCGTACACCGCTGCATCCATGCGGTGTGCCATCTGATCGAGGATCACGCCGAGCGTGCAGGGCTGCCGCTGCTGTTTGCGGCGAGCAAGGTCATCGAGGGGGATGCGCTCATCCTCGAACAGCTCGGACTGGAGCAGAACGAGCTCGAAATGCTCGAGCACATCGTTGTACAGATGGAGCATGAGCGCAAGCTCGACCGGAGCGCTGCGATGGCGGATATGCGTTTCTCGTTCATCCAGCGGCTCTGTGCGGAGAGCGTTACCAAGCCCACAGAGAGCCGTGAGCACATCCGCAGCCGCAAGATCGATGCGATTTTGACCGGCAAATACACGGCCATCCCGATGTTCATCCTCATCATGGGGCTGGTGTCCTTCCTGACGTTCAACGTCATCGGCGCCTTTTTCCAGCACGTGTGTGAGCAGGGGATCGACTGGCTGACACAGGTCGTAGATGCGGCGCTGACACGAGCCAACACGAACGAGGTCATCCACAGTCTCATCATCGACGGCATCTTCGCAGGCGTCGGCAGTGTGCTGAGCTTCTTGCCGATCATCGTGACGCTGTTCTTCTTCCTGTCGCTCTTGGAGGACAGCGGCTATATCGCAAGAGTGGCGTTCTTCATGGACAAGCTGCTGCGTAAGCTCGGACTGTCCGGGCGGAGCATCGTGCCGCTGCTGATCGGCTTCGGCTGTTCGGTGCCGGCGGTCATGGCAACGCGGACGCTTTCCTCTGACCGTGACCGCAAAATTACGATTTTGCTGACGCCGTTCATGAGCTGCTCGGCAAAATGGCCGATCTACGGCTTCTTTGTGCAGGCTTTCTTCCCGAAATGGTCGTGGCTGATCGTGGTCGGGCTCTATCTGCTCGGCATCGTGCTGGGCATTGCGGCGGCAT
>JAGADP010000084.1 GCA_017828885.1 Oscillospiraceae bacterium
CTCCCTTTTCCAGAAAGATATTCTTCCCGTTTACGGAATATCCCATGCATGAGGAATGGACGGAAAGCAGCTCGATATCCTTGTGAAAATGGGGTACTTTTTCCCAGGTACAGCCGCTGTATACATATCCGTCAAAAATATAGGAAGGAAACGCGGGATCGTCATAATTGATGATCTCTGATCCGTCTTCCCTGGTCCGAACCAGTCCACGATACTCTTTTATCACAATCTTCCACCTCGCTTACAAAATTGTTATAAAACTCTGGAATTTTATTACTATTTTTTCAAGTTTGGTACGATTATAATGCAAGACATAACAATTTGCAAGGGAGGACACGGATCAGATGAAAAACAGCACGGAAAACGCCATCGTTATGAAAGGCATCGTTAAGGAATTCAAAGTCCTGAACCGGAGGGAAGGATTAAAGGGCAGCATTTTGGATCTCTTTTCACGGGATTACAGAACAGTGACCGCCGTCGACAACATTTCCGTGGAGATTCCGAAGGGGCAGATCATAGGGTATCTGGGGCCCAACGGAGCCGGAAAATCCACGACCATAAAGATGATGACTGGGGTTCTGGAACCGACCAGAGGAGAGATCCTGGTCAATGGCTGTGTCCCTTATAAGAACAGAACGAAAAACGCGGAGAACATCGGCGTTGTTTTCGGACAGAGGAGCCAGCTCTGGTGGTCCCTTCCGCTTATCGAGTCCTTCCGCCTGCTGAAGGAGATCTACCTCATCTCGGAGGAAGATTACCGGGAAATGCTGGACCTTTTCAGGAGTCTTGTGGATATTGAACCCCTGCTTCATAAGACCGTACGGCAGATGTCCCTCGGCCAGAGAACCTTAAGCGATATTCTCGCCGCCTTTCTCCATAATCCCGATATTGTTTTTTTGGATGAACCCACCATCGGCCTGGATGTCTCCATGAAGGCGAAGATCCGCACCCTCATCCATGCCCTGAACCAGGAGAAGCACACCACTGTCATCCTGACAACGCACGACATGGGCGATGTGGATGCCCTCTGCCGCCGGATCGTCATCATCGACAAGGGCAAGATGCTCTATGACAACGACATTGCCCATCTGAAAGGCTTCTTCGGCTCCTACCGGACGCTGAAAGTCCGCATGGACGGCGACTTGCAGGCACATGCCGAGGAGATCCGCAAGGAGGTGGACTTCTCTGTCTCCGCCGATGAGGAATGGATCTCCATCCTCGTGGATGAGGAGAAGGAGAAGGTCCTCGACGTCCTCGGCAGGCTCCAGCACACCCACAACATCCGGGACATGCAGCTCGAAGAGATCTCCACGGAAGAGATCATCAAGAAGATCTACGAGGAGGGTGTGGAGTGAACCTGAAAAAATACCTGACCCTCACCAGAGCCGGCATCATCGAGTCCTTACAGTTCCGTCTCTCGGCGTTCATCATGGTCATCGGCAACATGCTCTACCTGATCGTGGTCTACTTCCTCTGGAAGGCGATCTACGACTCCGTCGGAAATCAGCCTATCAACGGCATGAGCTTCTATGACACGCTCATCTACCTCGTACTTGCCACGGCACTGAGCGGCTTCATGGAGATGTACACCGTCTGGGAGATGGGCCGGAACATCCAGTCCGGCAAGATCGTCCTTGACCTCCTTCGCCCGATGGAATACCGGAAGTATCTCTTCTGGTCGTATTCCGGCAGCTTTGTGACGCAGTTCTTCTTCACCTTCCTGCCGACCTTCATCGTGGTCGCCGTCCTGACGCACGGTGCCATTCCGATGGGGATCAATCTGCTGTACTTCGTCATTTCCGTTGTCATGGCGGTGTCGATCAACTACAGCATCGACTTCATCGTCGGCACCATCTGCATCTACACCGAATCCATCTGGGGCATCAACATCATGAAGCAAGTGGTCGTAATGCTCCTCTCCGGTGCGACTGTGCCGCTGGCCTTCTTCCCGGAGACACTGCGGAAGGTGGTCTCCTGTCTGCCGTTCCAGTCGATCTACAATGCGCCGCTCACGCTGCTGCTGAACGGCGATCCGGATCCGGTCTACGTCCTGCAAACGCTCGGCATCCAGCTGCTCTGGGTGGTCGTGATGCTCTTGGCAGGCAAGCTCTTCTGGCGGGTATCGCTCCGCCGGATCACCGTGAACGGAGGTTGAGATCATGCACAGAAGTATCGGCTTTTATCTCCGTATCTACGGCAAGATCCTCGTGCAGGACATCAAGAGCAAGATGAGCTACCGTTCGGACTTCATCATCTCGACCATCGGCATGATCTGCACGAACATCGCGGGTTTTGTAAGCTTCTGGATCCTGTTCCAGAACTTCCCCTCGGTGGACGGCTGGGGCTATTATGAGATGCTGTTCCTCTACGGCTTCTCGCTCGTCTCGCTGACACCGGTGCAGTGCCTGTTCGACAACAACTGGAGCCTGCGCATTTACGTCTATTCGGGCGATTTTATCAAGTACTGCTTCCGCCCGATCAATCTGTTCTTCTACTACCAGTCGGAGATCTTCGACATCAAGGGACTCGGCCAGCTTGCCTTCGGCATCGGCACGCTCATCTATGCATGGGCAAAGCTCGGGCTACCGGTCACGGTGCTGATGATCCTCAAGATGATCGTGTTCCTCATCACGGCATCGCTCATCATGATCGCCCTCCAGAATGCGGCGGCGGCGACCTGCTTCTGGATCCAGAACTCGTTCTACGTGCTCGATCTGGTGTTCCGCTTCAAGGACTACGCCAAGTACCCGATCACCATTTTCAGCCCGGTATTCCGGTTCATCTTCACGTTCCTGATGCCGATCGCCTTCATTGCCTACTATCCGAGCCTTGTCATCCTGCGCCCGGATGAGATCCCGCTCCTCTCATGGCTCTCGCCGGTCATCGGACTGGTGTTCTTCTACCTGAGTTACAAGTTCTGGATGTACGGGGCGATGAAGTACAGCGGAACCGGCTCCTGAGCGGGGAGCCCCCGCTGGCAGGTCACTTCGCAGATCATAATGCACCTCTTCGACAACCGCTTGCAGCCAATGCTTCGCAAAGGCTGCAACGCTATGCTTTCTATCACATCGCAGCTAAAGCTGCTCCTGTGCAGTTCTTCGGGGTTTCAACTTATGGTGCACCGCAACACATGTTCTGCGCCGCAGGCAAAGCAGGTCGGGGCGCGCAGCGCCCCCCAGAATCCTCCCCCGCTTGTGGGGGATAAGCAGGCAGCCAGCGAGCTTGCGAGCGCCGCTGATCGCTTAGGCAAAGCGGTGCCGCCGAACGGCGGCGGAGAGGGCGAGCTTACAGAGACCTTCCCATAGACGTTGGCATTGCTTTTACTATCGTTCAAAATCCCACGTTTTTTGCCCATCCCGATGCAAAAGTAACAGAAACTTGTCCCGCTAAAATCCTCCCACAACCGAAAACGATTTAGCAACTATCCGTTGATTATTTACATATAATCAACGGATAGTTCATTTATGCGCCTACAAATCGCTTGAAACGCAATCTATTTTATGGTATAATGGCTACAGACAACCGAGAAGGGAGGGAAGATGTATGGAAACACAGACATTTGCATCCAGACTTGCCCACTATCGCAAACGTGCAGGGCTCGGGCAGAAAGAGCTTGCAGCGATACTGAATGTCACCCCGCAGGCCGTCTCCAAATGGGAAAACGGCTCGTTCCCGGACAGCACTCTGCTACCGGAAATCGCGAAGGCATTGGATATTTCGCTTGATGTCCTGTTCTGCATCAAGGAGGAGGAGCCCGAACCCGATCACATCCTCGAGATCATGAAGCAGTCCGCCGAGTTGACCGATGCCGAGCGCACTCGCCTCGGATTTGAGACCATGTACCGCTTCATCTGCACCTACGACCGGAACCTCGACCCGGAAAAGACCGCCTTCCCGACCAATCTCAAACCGGAGACCTTTGCGCAGCTCCGCACGGACGAAGTCCTTGGGCTGATGCGGCTCGATGCCGATGCACAGTTCTTCACCTACCTGAAACTCCCGGAGGAGGGCATCCACGGCTATGCCACCCCGAATGAGCGTGTGCTGAAGCTGTTCCGGCTGCTGTCGGATGAGGACGCCGTCAAGCTCATCACCTTCTCGGAGGGCGTGCCGCGGAACTACATCCTCACGACCGGGAGCCTGGCGCAGCACCTTGACCTCCCGGAGGAGCGTGTCGCCGGCATCGTCCAGCAATGCCTCGATCTCGGCATCATCTGGAAGCTCCGCGCAGAGATCGGCGGCAAGGTACACGACATCTACAGCTATGTCCACGCCGTCCCCGTCACCGCCATCCTTGTCCTGGCAAAAGCACTCACCGGCTTCATCACCAACTGCGAGCCGAACATCGACACATGGAACAAGGGCGCCTTCCGCCCCCATGCGGGGGAGGCAGATCGCTTCGCAGAGTGATGATGCAGTACGCTGATGTCCGCTTGCAGCCAATGCTCCGCAAAGGCTGCAAAGCTAAGCAGTTTATCCCATCGCAGCAAGCTGCTCCAGTGCAGTTTTCTGGTGTTTCAGAACGCTGGTGCAGTTTTAAAAAAGAGAAAAAAGCGAACCCAATTTAGAAGGAGGATCCTATTATGAAGAAGACCCGTATGCTTTCCGCCATCCTGGCAGGCGTCCTGCTTGCCGCACCCGTAGCTTCCCTGCCGGTCACGGCAGCAGACAGCTACCAGATGACCGTCACCATCGACACAGCCAAGGACAGAAAGGCCATCAGCCCCTACATCTACGGCATCAACGAGTACTCCAACGGCAAGCAGATCGACGAGGTATCCGTCAATGCAGTCCGTCAGGGCGGCAACCGCTTCTCTGCCTACAACTGGGAGACCAACTACTCCAACGCCGGCAGCGACTGGCAGCATTCCTCGGACACCCACTTCGGTGATGAGCGTGACGGTGCAGGCTATGCCGCCCGCAGCTTCTCCGAGAACATGGCCAAGCACAACATTCCCTACAAGATCACGACCCTCCAGATGGCCGGCTATGTTTCCGCCGATAAGGACGGCGCCGTGGCTGAAAGTGAAGTTGCCCCCTCTGCCCGCTGGAACAAGGTCGAGCTCGTCAAGGGCTCCGACTTCACGCTCGAACCCGATCTGACGGACAATGTTGTCTATATGGATGAGTATGTCAACTACCTTGTCAAGACCCTCGGCGATGCGACCACCAAGACCGGTATGCAGGGCTACAGCCTGGACAACGAGCCGGCGCTCTGGAACGATTCCCATCCGCGTATGCATCCGGAGGAGCTCACCAATGAGGAGCTCATCTCCAAGTCCGTCACCCTTGCAAATGTCGTGAAGACCATCGACCCCAAGGCAGAGATCTACGGTCCGGCATTCTGGGGCATGCTCCCGTGCATCCAGGCCGGTGAGGTCAACGGCTTCCTCGATCCGCAGTGGCAGGCAGTCAAGAATGACGATGACTGGTACATGGACTATTATCTGGAGCAGATGAAGGACGCAGAGGCCGAGTACGGC
>JAGADP010000085.1 GCA_017828885.1 Oscillospiraceae bacterium
CCAAGGGACAGAGTCCCTTGGTCGCTCGCCGCAGCGAGCGAAATCTCCTGAGCCCGAAGGCGTAAGCAGACAGCCAGCGAGGAACGAGCGCTGCTGGTCGCTTATGCAAAGCCAATGCAAGGGGTGAATTTCAAAAACAGTCCAGTGGACTGTTTTTGGAAGAGGGGACGCTCTGCAAGAGAGAGCGTCCCCTACCTCGCCTATGAGCATGCCTTTCCCCGCCGCTCAGCGGCGGCAAAACAGATGTAAACAAAAATCAGCCAATGTCCATCAAGACACTGGCTGATTTGTTTTATTCCTCCCAGAGCTGCTCCTTCGGGATCAGCTCCGGATCGAACATGACCTCGGAATGGTTATCGAGAACCAGCTGGTGCATGAGCCGCTTCCCGGTCTTCTTGTCATAGGTATCCTTGTAGATCTTGGACACGCGGTAGTACTTGTCGCCCTCCTTCTGGAAGTGGTGCCCCTCCTCGGAGATGTCATAGCGGCACGGGAACGGCTTCCGGCTGCGCAGCTCCACAAAGAGCTCATCGCCCTCGCACCATGCAAGAAGCTGGACATGCTGGCTCGTGGTATTCTTGAACCGGTAGTCGATGTAGTTGTAGCTCACGGAAGTACCCGCACTGAACGGCACACGTCCGTGCTCATCGGGCGCCAGCGCATCGGAATGGGAATGGAACTCCGTCACCTCCATCGGGCTGTGCAGGATGACGCGATGGATGGTATTGCTCAGATTGCAAAGGCCGCCGCCAATGCCGCTGATGAGCTTGCCGTTGATGATGACACGCCCGTCCTTGTAGCCGCGCTGCTTCGTGGTCGGTCCCACCGTCAGCCAGAACGAGAATGTCTCCCCCGGCCGGATGATAAGCCCGTTGATCTCCGCGCAGGCCAGCCGGATATTCTCCGCCTTGTTCTGCTGGAGCACCGGATCAATGCCCTTGCCCCGCTTGATGAGGTGCGAGCTCTGCCGGTAGATCACAGCGGGAAGCTTCCCGTCATAATAGGAACGCGCGATCACTTCCTTGCTCATCGCATTTTTCAGATGCCGTCTGGCGATCTCCTTCTGCTCCGATATGGCATATGTCAGCGGGCTGATCTCACAGAACAGCATTCCTTTTTTCCATAACATGGGCGAATTCTCCTCACTTCAAGATCTTGCCGAACCGGTGGCTGTACCTGCTTTTCCGATGCAGGCGCAGCACCGCTTTTTCAATGTACCGCTTGGCGCCGATCCACTTCTCGCCCGGTACCGTGATATAATGCACTAAGATGGACGGCATCCCGGCATTGTTGGCGCCGAGGATGTCCGTGAACATCTGGTCGCCGATGACGATCGCCTCTTTCTTGCCGACGCCGAGCAGCTCTGCCGCCCGCCAGTAAGCCTCCGGGTTCGGCTTGTCCGCATCGCAGAGATACTGCGTGTCGATGTTCCTGATGAACCGCTTCACCCGCGCTTCGTCATTGTTCGACAGCAGCAGCGTTTTCAGCCCGATGCTGTGGATCTCGCGGAACAGCTCTTCGATCTCCGGCGTGGCATCGTCATTGTGATGCACCAGCGTGTTGTCGATGTCAAACAGGATCGCCCGGTATCCGAGCGAATACAGCTTCACATAGTCAATGTCAAACACACTGTCCGCATATTCATAAGGGTAGTATTGTTCAAGCATACGCATGTTCTTTCATGTAAGCACACACCTTGTTGATCTGTGTGCAGAAGTCCTCACCGAACTGGTTCTCAAAGAAGGCGCTGCCGATGGTGAACGCCCACGGATCCGCCTCCGTGACCTCATCGAGGCGTTCAAAGCTGTTGATGCTGCCCGCGATGCAGACCGGCGCCGGCACCTCGGCCACGAGCCGTCTGTTCAGCTCCACCGCATCGCCGACAAAGCGATAGCCCAGCAGGTCAATGCCGCAGGCACCCTTTGCGATGTGATCCTTTGCCTCGGCAATGATGCCGTCAATGTCGCCGCCAAGGATCGAGGGTCTGTCATAGACCTCGCCCACAAACGGCATATACCGCAGATCGTGCTCCTTGCAGAAGCGGTTCACGGAGTCAAAGAACATCGTCCCCATGAGAATATCGCACCCGCAGTCCACTGCGAGCTGCGCACCCTCAAGACACTTGTCCTCGGTATACGAAACGACCTCGAGCACGGTCGTCTTGCCGCACTCACGCATTCTCTTATAAAGCGCCTTCATCTCCTCGGGCGGAAGCGGTTCTTCCTTCATGCCCCAGTACTGCGCGGCCGAATCCTTGCACTGTTCAAAGATCTCGGCCGCATTCAGAACGGTCTTGTCATCGTGCGTCAGCATAACAATGAGCATTGGCTCATGCTGCATATAGATTCCTCCATTCAGGCTATATTGCGGTCTAACCCCATACATAGAATTATTATAGCACAGAATGGGCATTTTGTCAATTCAAAGTGCAAAATTTATACCATCTGCGGCCATTTGATGCAGAAAAAAACAGCCCTCCCCCGGTGATCGTTCCGGGGGAGGTTCTCCTCATATCCATCATTAAGCACACCTGTTTTCACATGGGGGTCTGTATCGTTCACTCCTTGATCTGATGCCTTGATTATAGCACAGCCTGACAAATTTGTCAATCTTTCGCAATCGGTTTCGGTAAATTTTACCTTTTCTTCACATTTTTTTCGCAGCCGTTTCATCCGCAAGCCGCTTTTTCTCCATTTCCCTTGCATCCTCCCCCTTTTTATGGTATAATAATAGCATTACGCAACCCCGGAGGCTTACCCATGAACAAATACAAGTCCCTTGCGCTGAATACTGTTGTATTCACGATCGGGAGCTTCGGGTCGAAATTCATTTCGATCTTTCTGAACAATCTCTACACCAAGCACATCGACCCGGCCTCGCTCTTCACCAAGAGCCTGCTCGAGACACTTGCGCTGTTCCTCATCCCGATCTTCACCTTCTCCCTGAAAGAGGCGCTCATCCGCTACGGCCTCGACAAGGACTATGACAAGAAGGAGGTCTTCTCCACCGCCGCCCTCCTCGAGACAGGCGGCCTCGGCGTCATGCTTTTACTCCTGCCGCTGCTGCCGTACATCCCCTATTTCGGAAGGCTCGGCAGCTATACCGTCCTCCTCGGCATCTACATCCTGACCTCTTCGCTGCGGGCACACTGCTCTCAGTTCGTCCGCGCCTGTGAAAAAGTCAGGCTCTTCTCCCTCGACGGCATCCTGACAACGCTGATGCTGTTCCTGTTCAACCTGGTGTTCATCGGCCACCTCGGGATGGGCGTCCGGGGCTTCATGCTCTCGACCATCCTCTCGGACTTCTGCTCGGCCGTGTTCCTGTTCCTCACCGGAAAGCTCCACCGCTATTTCAGCCCGAAGGCATGGCAGCCCGACCTCGCGAAGCAGATGCTCCGCTTCACCGTTCCCCTCATCCCGACCACCGTCATGTGGACATTCACCGGCATCTCCGACCAGCTCTTCATCGGCGGCATGAAAAGCGACAGGGTCTTCCTCGGCGAGAACGCCGCCGGCATCTATGCCGCAGCCGCCAAGATCCCGAACCTGATCTCCATGCTTTCCACCATCTTTTTCCAGGCGTGGAATATGTCCGCCATCACCGAGAACGACTCCGAAGACCGCAATGTCTTCTATGAAAAGGTCTACAGCACCTACGAAGCCTTTCTGTTCATCGGCTCCGCAGGGCTCCTGCTGCTGGTGAAGCCCGTCTCCGCGATCTTCATTAACTATAGCGTCTTTCCGGAGTACGCCACCGCCTACCTGAACAGTCCCCTGCTCATCGCCGCCGCGGTGTTCACCTGCCTTGACCTGTTCCTGGCAAGCATCTACACTGCCACAAAGCACACGAGCAATGCCTTCTACACCATTCTGATCGTGTTCCTTGCCAACATCCTGCTCAACCTCTGTCTGATCCCGCTGCTTGGCATCCAGGGCGCCGCGCTTGCCACCCTCCTGAGCTACATGATCTGCTTCTGGGTGCGCATCTTCGATGCAAGGCGGTACGTGCCCTTCCGGTTCTACTTCGCCACCCACCTGCTGAACACCGGACTGCTCCTGCTGCTCTGCGGCCTGAGCATTTTCCAGCCGCCGCATTTCATCCTCATGGAGATCCCCGTCTGCTGCGGCATTCTCCTCCTCAACCGCCGTCCGTTCACCGCACTGGTCGGCAAAGTTCTGAAACGCGAAAGGAAGTGAGCCCTTGCCCTTCTCCAAAAAAACAGCCGAGTTCCTCGAATGCGAGCGCTGGTGGATCTTAGCGGCGCTGATGTGCGTCGGCGGATTCTTCGGCGGCTTCACCTATACGGTACGCGGCGGCATCTTCTGCAACGCCCAGACCGCGAACTTTGTCCTTTTAGCCATGGCGATCGGTGACGGCGACTGGGCGCAGGCGCGCTACCTCGTCATCCCGATCACGGCCTACTTCCTCGGCGCCGTTGTCTCCGAGACAGCCGCCGCCCACATCAAGAAATACAACCTCATCCGCTGGGATACCTTGCTCATCATGATCGAGCTGGTCGTGGTCGTCATCCTCGGCTTCATCCCGGACGATGCCCCGTTCCAGATCTCCCAGGTCGCCGTGAATTTCATCTGCTCGATGCAGTACAACACCTTCCGCCAGGCCGACGGCATCCCGATGGCGACGACCTTCTGCACGAACCACCTCCGGCAGGTCGGCGTCTTCTTCACCAAAGGCATCCGCCACGCCGAGAAAGCCCATTTCAGCCGGATGCTGTTCCACGTCGGCATGCTGGCGCTGTTTGTCGCCGGCGGCATCATCGCCACGGTACTGTGCAGACGCTTTGGCGGTAAAGGCGTCTGGTTCGCCGCCGTCCCCCTGCTGTTCATCCTCTGTGACCTGCTCTATGCCGACCTGCATAAGGAAAAAGGGGAGCTTGACCGCAAGCCCAAGGGACACTAAAAGATTTTTTGCATTATAAAGCGAAGCAAAGATAAAAGTTTTTGGTCCAGCTTTTTTCAAAAAGCTGGTCAGGTCCAGGGCTGAAAGCCCTGGTCGCTCGCCGCAGCGAGCGAAATACCCTTGCCGGAGGCGCTCGCAAGGGGTGAATTTCAAAAACAGTCCAGTGGACTGTTTTTGAAAGAGGGGACGGCTGCAAGAGAGCCGTCCCCTTTTTTGCCTTTACAGCACATTTTCCTCGCCGCCTTTATGCGGCGACATCCTTTTTCTCCCTGAACACCCCACCCAAAATCTCTTTGCATACAGCCTGTATCTCCCGCATACACTCTACCAACCACATTCACAGGAGGTACCCGCATGGAATTACAAACCACCCGCACCGTCATCACATCCGCCGAGCCCCTCGGGACGACCGTCCAGGAGCAGGGCATCGAGCTCGACTACGTCCTCCCCGACTACTTCCCCGATGTCTTCACCTTGCTGAAATGCTTTGTCTCGCCGACGATCACGAGCCAGTCCGTCAGCGGCGACCGCCTGAGCTATGAGCTCCGGGCAGACATCCGCATCCTCTATTGCACCGAGCAGTCCCACGTCCTGCAATGCGTCACCCAGACCTTGCACTTCTCCCGCACGGCCGAGCTCCCCGCCGGCGAGAGCATCACCGCCGAACTGAGTCCCACGCTTGACTATGTCAACTGCCGTGTCGTGAGCCGCCGCCGGCTCGACCTGCGCGGGGCAGTCACCATCCGCATCCGTTCGACCGCACTCCGCCGGCAGGAGGTCCTCTCCGACATCACCGGCAAGGGCATCCAGCTCCGCCGCCAGCCGGTGCAGTTCCCCACCCAGAACCTCCGCGCCGAGCGGAGCATCCTCCTCTCCGAGGAGCTCGAGCTCGGCAGCGCCAAGCCGCCCATGCTGCACATCGTCCGCTGTGATGCCCGTGCCGTCGAGCAGACCCAGCGCTTTGTCTCCGGCAAGCTCATGGTGCAGGGCAGTCTACAGGTGCAGCTCCTCTACGCCTGCGAAAAAGACGGCGACGGCAGTTTAGAACCCCTGTCCTTCCGTCTCCCCTACAGCCAGCTTGTCGATCTCGAGGGCGCCGGCGAACAGGATCTCTGCAACACCGAGACCGCCGTCCTCTCCTGCGACATCAAGCCCGTCTCCGATGCCTCCGGCGAGGTGCATGCCCTCCGCTGCGATGCCGAGCTGCATGTCACCTGCACCGCCCTGCGCATCGGCTCCGATTCTCTCGTGACAGATGCCTTCTCCACCGAACACCCGAGCGAGGCCGTCCGCGTGAGCATCCCGCTCTCCGGGGTGCCCGTTCCCGTCTCCGAAACACTCACTGTCAATGCCAAGCTCCCCTGCACCGATACCGAGCTTGACTGTGTGTACGATGCCTGGTGCGAGGTGCGCACTCTCTCCACCGAGCAGCAGGACGGCACCGTCCTCGTCTCCGGCATGCTTGCCTGTCTGTGTCTCGTCCGCGAGAGCACCGGCCTGCCGCGCCTGCTCGAAAAGGAGGAGCCCTTCGAGTACAGCTTCACCCCGGAAAGTCTCGGCGAGAACGACACCCTCCGGCTCCGCGCCTCTGCCGCCAACACGGCGTACACGCTTTCCTCCGCCGCCGAGGTCACGCTCCGCTGTGAGCTCTCCCTCGAAGGGCATCTCACCCATACCACAACGGTCGAAGCCCTGACCGATCTTGTTTTAGAGGAGGAAGAGACCCTCCCCCGCCGCTACGCCCTCAAACTCTACTACGGCAGCACCGGCGAAGCCGTCTGGGACATCGCCCGCCGCTCCCACACCAGCGTGGAAGCCATCATGGCCGAGAACGACCTGACCGATGAGACCCTCCCCCGCAGCGGCATGCTCCTCATCCCCATCGTCGGCTAAACGATCAAGAGAAACGGGGGCGAATCCCCCTTGCAAATAAAGCGGGTGCAGG
>JAGADP010000086.1 GCA_017828885.1 Oscillospiraceae bacterium
ACCCTGCCTGCAGGACTGGAGCATATCCCGGAATACGCCTTCCGCGGCTGCGCTGCACTCTCGGATGTCATCCTCCCGGAACAGCTTGCAGTCATCGGCCCGGAGGCCTTCATCAACTGCACCTCGCTCGAGGAGATCACCTTCCCCGACACGCTCCGGCGCATCGACAACGGCGCCTTCCGCATGTGCAGCAGCCTTGCAAGCATCCGCTTCCCGGAAAATCTTGAGATCGTCGGCAATGCAGCCTTTTTAGGGACAAAGTATGCAGACACCGGGGCGCTGGTCTATGCGGGGGCGCATATTCTCTGCGGCTGCGAACCGGATGTCGTCTCCGTCACCGTGCCGGAGGGCGTACACACGATCGCAGACGGCACATTCTGGGGATGCAGGCATCTGAAAGAGATCCACCTGCCGTCCACGCTGCGGCATATCGGTATGACCGCCTTTGTGGAATGCACCTCGCTCCGGGAGATCGTCATTCCGGAGGGGACGGAGACGATCGGCAGAAATGCCTTTACTGAGTGTACACGTCTCCGTAACGTGCAGATCCCCACCTCTGTTCGCTACATCGGGAGCAACGCATTTCTCGGAACAGCGTGGAACAATGCGCAGGGCACCGAACCGGTTCGCGTCGGCAGTGTACTCTACCGCTTCTTTCCGGATGAGGATCCGGATGACGTTTTTGAAGACATGAATGAGGATGACACACTCACGTCCATCCTGTCCCCCGCCCCGGAGATCCCGACTGGTATCCGTATGCTCGGCGCATATGCCTTTGATGCCACCGACTGCGAAACGCTCACGATCCCGGAAGGTGTGGAGGTCATCGGCGAGTGTGCCTTCTCCGAGTGCAAACAGCTCCGGGAGATCCATCTTCCGCAGAGCCTGACCACGATCGAAAAGAACGCCTTTTCGGGCTGTTCATCCCTCCGGTCGGTCTATATCCCGGACAATGTGCGCTATATCGGCGACGTCGCATTCGGTTACACAGGCGGCCTGCTCGAAGTCTCCCTCCCCGGTAAGATCGGCAGCATCGGCGGCAAAGCGTTCCGGAAAGGCATGACACTGCACTTCCGGATGCCCGAGGAAGTCCTGACCATGAAGCTGCTGCGCGACTGGGAGACCTCCATGGAGCAGCGCCAGCATGATGAGAGCGGCTGCGGACTGGATGAGCAGTCGCTGCTCGACTTCCTGGCCACAGACGATCCGGTCAAGCGCGGCAAGCTCTATCCGTGGCTCCGCAAGCCCGCCTACCGCAGGATGGGCTTCCTGTACATGTACCACCATTTTCAGGACGATCCGACCTTCCGTGCCTACGTGAAGCGCAAGACCGAGCACCTTGCCATGGAAGCGATCCGCGAGGATGACGCCGAGACGCTCACCGCGCTGCTCGTCCTCGAAAAGCCGGCGCCGGCGCTGACTGACAGGCTGATCGAGCGGACGATCGACGCCGGGAAGCCCGCATTACAGATCATTCTGATGAACTACAAGGAGCACGAGGGACTGTACAGCGACCCGTTCTCCGTTTGGAAGCTATAGGAGGTCCACATGGAACTGAAAATCGTCAAGGGCGTTCTGAAAAAATACACCCCGGGAGACGAGACTGAACTCACTGTCCCGGCCGAGGTCACAGCCATCGGCGCACGGGCGTTCAAGGGCTGCAAGACGCTGACAACGATCACGCTCCCGGAGGGCTTGCAGGAGATCGGGGACTATGCCTTCCGCGACTGCACCGCCCTGCGAGAGCTGCACATCCCCGCCGGCGCACAGACCATCGGAACAGGCATCTGCCGCGGCTGTACGTCGCTCGAAAGCGTCACGCTCCCGGCGCTGTCCATGATCCCCGACCATGCCTTTCAGGAGTGCAAGGCTTTGGCCGCCGTGCAGCTCCCGGAGACCGTCACCGTCATCGGCGAGGGGGCATTCGGCAATTGCAGAGCGCTGACAGAGCTGTATCTCCCGGACAATGTCAAGCACATCGGCACCGATGCCTTCAAAGAGTGCCGGAGCCTTGCGGAGATCCGCTTCCCCGAGGAGCTCGAAACAGTCGGGAACAACGCCTTCGAGGGGACGGCTTGGCGGAAGACGCAGAAAACGCAGCTCGTCCTTGCGGGTGCGCATATCGTCTGCAAATGCGATCCCGACGCCGAGCAGATCGTTGTCCCGGAGGGCGTACACACCATCGCGGACTGTGCGTTTCTCCAGTGCGAGAAGCTGCAAAGCATCACGTTCCCGTCCACCCTGCGGCATATCGGTACAGGCGCCTTCACCCGCTGCCTGGAGCTGACGGAAGTCACGCTCCCGGACGGACTGGAGACCATCGAGGAGCGGGCATTCTGTGCCTGCACTTCCCTTGCAAAGATCCACATTCCCGCTTCGGTCAAACGCATCGGCTACAGCGCATTCAGCAGCACCCCATGGCTGCAAGCACAGAGGAGATCCGCCTGTGTCATCGCCGGCGACGGCATTCTGCTGCGCTATAACGCCAATGATGCGACAGATCTCCGGCTCCCGGAGGGCATCCGCGCCATCGGCCCGAATGTCTTTGAGGGACGAAAATTCAATTCCGTCACGATCCCGGAGGGCGTGGAGGTCATCGGCGTGTTCGCCTTTGGTCAATGCTCTGACCTGAGCGAGGTGCATTTTCCTCAGAGCCTGACGACCATCGAGAGCGCCGCCTTCAACGAGTGCCGGAAGCTCCGGAAGATCTATCTGCCGGACAATGTACAGCGTATCGGGGAATTTGCCTTCGCCTATGCCTATGGGCTGAAAGAAGTCTCCCTCCCCGGCAAAATCAAACGCATCGGCGGAGCTGCATTCCCGGCCGGCGCAAAGCTGCGCTTCCGGATGCAGGACGCCGTGATCCCCGTGAAGCTGCAAAAGGACTGGAGCCTTGCCGCAGGCGGCTTCTTCAACTTTGACAAAGGCTGCGGCAAAAATGAACAGGCATGGCTCGATTTCCTTGCCGCAGAGGAGCTCTCCGAACGTGAGGCGCTCTTTGAACAGCTCACCGATGCCACCTTCCGGCGGGCGGCCGCGCTCTATATGTGCCACTTCCACCCGGAGAGCCAGCCCATCCGCGATTATGTCAAGCGCACTGTCAAGCGCCTTGCGGAGGACTGCATCAAGGAGCAGGATCCTACATCCTTGGCGGCGCTCCTGGCCGTGGAACCGCTCAAAGCCAAGGACATCGACCCGCTCATCGAAAAGGCGATCGCCTCGGGCGTGCCGGAGCTGCAATCCATTCTGCTGTCGCATAAGAACGGCGAAAACCTCTACGCGGATCCGTTTGCAGCATTTTCTTTATGATCTTATGATTCATTGCATCGTAATTCAGTCGGCTGCCGCCGACTCAGGAGGGGCTACTCGCCCCTCCTAAACCACCCTCGGCAGGGCGGTGACCGCCCTGCACCCGCATCATTTATGTTTTTATTGCTATCTCTTATTTGAATTGGAGGAATATCACCAATGTCATCCATACAGATCAAAAACCTGACCAAACAATTCAAAGTCCTCAACCGCCACGAAGGTCTGAAAGGCAGTATCCAGGATCTTTTCTCCCGTGACTACAAGACCGTCACAGCCGTTGACAACATCAGCATGACCGTGGAGCAGGGCGAGATCGTCGGCTATCTCGGACCGAACGGCGCCGGGAAATCC
>JAGADP010000087.1 GCA_017828885.1 Oscillospiraceae bacterium
GCGGACGCTGACATACATCTTGGCCGTGTACTCATCCGGGATGGCGAGCACATCCGGGTTCAGGGCGTGGATGCCCTCGAAGATGACCAGCTCACCGGGCTTGCGCGCCAGGATCTTGCCGCTGATGAGGCGCTGGCTGTCCTTGAAATCATAGGTCGGCAGCTCGATCGGCTCACAGTTGTAGATGGCGCGGAGCTGGCTCACCAGGAATTCACTGTCGATGCGCTGGGGCGATTCAAGGTCGAGCCGTCCCTCGGCATAGAGCTTGCGCTCCTCATCGTTGAAGGGGCTGAAATAGTTGTCGAGCGAGAGGGTATGCGTCTCGATCCCCTGCTCATCGAGGAGCTTCTCGATCATCATAGCCGTGGTCGTCTTGCCGGAGCCGGACGGGCCGGACAGCAGAATGATCGGACGCTGTTCGCGGTGATCGGCAATGTCCTTGGCGACCCTCTGGAGATATTCACGATAGCGGATGTTCATGTCGCGGATGAATGCCTCGGGTTCCTGCTCCACCTCGCGGTTAATCAGTTCAAGATCAATATTCATCAGTTTTCCTCCTTGCATCGTCAGTTCGCACTGACATTACTTTATTATACCATATTTTATCATCCAATGCAAGTACTTTTTGTGAATTCTGCGGAGATTTTGTCAGAGCATTGCACATTAACTGCTTTTGTGCTATACTCATACTGTTCCCCTACCTCGATAGAAAAGTGAAGCTCGCCCCCTCCGCCGCCGTTTGGCGGCGCCTCCCCCACATGGTTGGTGAGGAAGGGGTTCTAAGGGGGTTGCCCCCCTTAACCCGCTTTGTTTCCTATATGAGGATCATATCAATGCGGAGGGATCACATGGAACATGAACAACAGAAGCAGCAGAGCGGTCTGGTGCTGGCTTTGGCGGCGGCGTTCTGCTGTCTGCTCTGGGGCAGTGCCTTTTCCGGCGTGAAGATCGGCTACGGGCTGCTGCACATCGACGCATCCGACTGGGCTTCGCAGATGGTCTTTGCCGGGGTGCGTTTCTTCATTGCAGGCATCATGGCGCTGCTGGGCGGCTCGGTCATCCTGAAAAAGCCGCTCCTGCCGACAAAAAGCAGCGTCCCGAAATTCATCACGATCAGCCTGTTTCAGACGATCCTGCAATACTTCTTCTACTACATCGGCCTGGCGCACACGACCGGCGTCAAGGCGGCGATCATCGTAGCGGCGAATGTCTTTACGGCAATTTTGCTTTCTTCCCTGCTGTTCCGCATGGAAAAACTTACCACCCGGAAGATCATCGGGTGCTGCATCGGCTTTGCGGGCATCGTCCTCATCAACCTGCAAGGGGCGGGCGGCGACCTGCATTTCACCTTCCTCGGGGACGGCTTCATCTTCCTGTGTACGGTGGCAAGCGGCTTTTCCTCGGTCTTTATGAAGCGCTATTCCGCGGAGGAGGAGCCCTTTCTGCTCAGCGGATGGCAGTTCACCTTCGGGGGCGCGGTCATGTGGCTGATCGGCTTCTGCTGCTGCGGCCGGATGCAGATCGACTCCGTCAAGGCATGGCTGATGCTGCTGTACTTAGCGTTTGTCTCGGCGGCGGCCTACTCCGTCTGGGCGATGCTCCTGCGGCGGAATCCCGTGTCGCGGGTCACGGTCTACGGCTTCCTCAACCCGATGTTCGGGGTCATCATCTCAGGCTATGTTCTGCATGAGGAGAGCGCCTTCACACTCATCGGCGTGCTGTCGCTGGTGCTGGTCTGCGTGGGAATCGGGGTCGTGAATTATCAGAAGCAGGAACATAAACAGGATCAATAAAACGTGGCACTGTGCGTGGAGCCCACGCCGGCATCCTGCTTCGATACTTATCATACGCCTTTTCTCCGCCCGCTTGCCCCCAATGCTTCGCAAAGGGGGCAATGCTATGCTTTCCAAGACATCGCCGCTAAAGCGGCTCCAATGCAATTCATCTGCGTTTCAGAAAAACAGCCCCCGGGTGCAGTCCCAGGGGCTGTTCTTTGCATCATTGCGGCATCGGGGGCGGTTCCAGACCCGGATCGGGGTCGGGACTGGGTGCCGGCGGGGTATCCGGTGCCGGGGGCGGATCCGGCTCTACATAGGCAGGCTCCGTCTGTACAGGGGCGGGCGGTTCCGTCGGCTGGAAGATCACTGGCGGCGGATCGGTCTGCTGCTCCTGCGGCTCCTGGGGCTGATCCCCGGGCTGTTCGGGCTCCTCGGGCTGCTCCTCCTCGGAATCCTCTTCCTCATGTTCAAAGGTCGGCAGAGGGGCGCCTGACCAGCCGCCGGTGCTCTGGACGCTGCTGCCGGAGCCGATGCTGACATTCAGCCACACCTGCGAACCGGTCGCCACGAGCATGCCCTCGGCGGTATTCTGGGAGAGCACGACGTCCATCGCGTACTCATTGTTGGAAACATAGCACATGACGCAGATCAGGCCGGCTGATTCCAGCGTGGCCTTCGCATTCGAGGCGCTCATCAGCACCACGCTCGGCACACGGGTCATTTCCATGCCGCGGCTGACGGTCATATTGATGATCGTGCCCTGCGGTGCCTTCTGGCCGGCGGGGATGTCCTGCGCCAGGATCGTTCCGGCGGGCGTTGCGGCATCGTAGACCATCTCAGTCTGCATCGCATACAGATACAGCTCGGCGAGCAGATCCTTTGCCTTGTTGAAGTCCATGCCGACGTACTCGCCGACTTCCTCCATCTTGCTCTTGTCGAGGTCGGAGCGGCCGAGGGAAACAGTCAGCTTGACGGTCTTGTCGCGCTCGAGCTTCGTCTCCGGCTTGATGCTCTGGGAAATGACCGTGCCGGGCGCATCGCCGGGGCTGACGACCTCCTCGAGCTCTACCAGAAAGCCCAGCTCCTCGAGCTTCTGCTGTGCATCCTCCGTCCGCATATTGACAACGTCCGGGACATAGTTCGACCAGCCGCTGCTGACGGAGAGCGTCACGGTCATGCCCTTTTCGCAGAGCATGCCGGCGTCCGGCTTCTGGGTGATGACACAGTTCTCGGGGATCACGGGATTCGCCTCGCGGCGTGCAAGGATGACGTGCATCCCGAGACCTTCGATCTGGCGGATGGCTTCCTCCTGCGGCATACCGAGCAGCTCCGGCATCAATAGCTGATCCTCGGAGAGGGCATAGGCCACATCCTGGAACTTGGCAACGGCGGTCGGGACGGATCTCTTTTCATTGGTGCGCGCCGCCTTGCCCCACAGGAGCAGCGGCACGGCCACACAGAGCAGACAGAACGCGATCGTGACCACCGGGTTGAAGATCTTGCCGAGCGCGGATTCGTCCTTCTGCTTCGCTACAGCGATGCGGACGCGCTTGGCAGCCTTCCTGGCATGGAGCTCCTCCCACAGACGCGGGATCGTCATGGAGCGGTCATTCATGCCGTTGTAGAGGGCATTGCGGACGGGTGCCGGGAGGGAGGCTGCCGCTAAGCTGCGGTACTCTGTCTCGCCGGTCATCATCTTGTACAGCAGCCGGCTCACGGCCTGCACATCGACAAAAATATCGGTCGGATCCTCGGCACTGTTCCAGTCACGCAGCTCGGCTTCTTCACCGGCAAGGCGGATCGCCGTATCCGTGACAGCGCCGTGGATGATGCCGTCACCGTGCAGTCCTGCAAGGGTATCGAGCACGGGCGCCATCAGGTCGATGGCTGCCTTCGGGGAGAGCAGCTTCTCATTCATCAGCAAGCGCAGGGGCTTGGTCTCGCGGTAGTGCATCGCATACCAGACCGTTCCCCTATCCTCGAACACATCAAGGAGCGCCGAGGGGGATGCGTCCTCCTGGGATGCCTGCATGGATTGCAGACGGGAGAGCGCCGCTTCGCGGAAGGGTGTCCACTGGAGCTCGGTCGTCTCCTGATAGGGCACGAACCAGCCGTTTTCATCCTGCATACACCACTGCATCGGCAGCAGCTCACAGAGGGTGATCTCCTCATCCGAGGCCTGATCGACGGCGCGGTAATAGAGCTCCATGCCGGAGACATAGACCGCCTCGCGGATGATATAGCGCCCGAGGACGGCGGTTCCGCCCGGGAGTGCGGCGCGCTGGACAGCAGCGGGGAAATTCTCTGGCGTATCACTGTTCCAGTTCATGCTCAGTCCCCCTTCCCTGCCGCAACGGCCTTGGTCACAACGTCCAGCTCACGGTGCTTTTCGGCAGCACTTTGCAGCGCCTTCTTATGGAGCGGCAGATCGCTGTAATGCTCCACGAACAGGATCTGCTGCGCCTCCTCGGTCAGGA
>JAGADP010000088.1 GCA_017828885.1 Oscillospiraceae bacterium
CCGCGGCGGCGGCCATTTCAGCGGCCGCATCACGGCAGGCCTTGTCGCAGGCGGTGCCATCGCTCTGACGGCGCTCCGGGAAAAGGGCATCGTCCTCGGCACACACATCGCCCGCTGCGGCGGTGTGAATGACCGCATCTTCGGCGATCTGGAAGCCGATATTGCCGCGCTGCAGAAGATGCAGTTCGCCGTCCTCGATGAGAGCGCCGGCGTCACCATGCGCGAATGCATCGAAAAGGCAGCCGCAGAGGGCGACAGCGTCGGCGGCGTGCTCGAACCCGCCGTGCTCGGGATGCCTGCCGGTGTGGGTGAGCCCTGGTTCGACACGCTCGAGGGCTTGCTGGCGCATGCGCTGTTCAGCATCCCGGGCATCAAGGGTGTGCAGTTCGGCGCAGGTTTCGGCGGCGCAGACCTTCGCGGCAGCGCCTACAACGACCCCTTCCGCATGAAGGACGGCAAGGTCGTCACCACCACCAACCGCAACGGCGGCATCAACGGCGGCATCTCCAACGGCATGCCGATCCAGTTCCGCTGTGCCGTAAAGCCCACGCCCTCCATCTATAAGGAGCAGAAGACCGTGGACATCCACCGCAAGGAGAACGCCGACCTCCAGATCGAGGGGCGCCATGACCCGGCGATCATCCACCGTGCGCGCGTCGTGGTAGACAGCGTGACGGCGCTGGTGCTCTGTGATGCACTGGCGACGCATTTCGGGACGGATTACTTCACCACGCCCCTGCGGACAAGCTGCTTCGCAGATTAACATGACAGAAAACGGCTGCACAGTTCCCCCTGTGCAGCCGTTCTATTTTACAGTATCGTCTCCATCCCCGTCTTATAGGGCTTCATGCCCATCGCCTGATAGAAGGCACAAGCGCCGGGGTTGCATTCCCAGACCTTGAGCGTCACATTGTAGCAGCCGATCGACCGCGCATACCCGAGCACATGCGCATAGAGCGCCGAGCCGACATGCTGTTTCCGGGCTTTCTCATCCACGCAGATGTCGTCGATGTAGAGCGTCCTGCGGTCGGTCTGGACATTGTCGCCGGCGTATTCCTCGATCATGCAGAACGCATGGCCGAGGATCTGTCCCGCTTCGTCAAATGCCGCAAACACGGGCTTTGTCTCATCCGCCAGGAGCGTTTCCAGCTCCGCCGGGGTGTACTTGGTGCAGTTGGTCTTGAACAGATCCGGTCTGCCCTCGTGATGCACCTCGAGCACCTGGTGCAGCAGGTGAATCAGCCCGGGAATGTCGCCGGGAACGGCTCTTCTGATCTCCATAGCCGTGCTCCTTTCGTATCAATAATTGCCCGACCTGTCCTCCTCGAGCTTGAAGGTGATCTCGTAATAATCCACCTTGCCGGTATCCTTGTTGAATGTTGCACAGCGCGCCGTGACCATATCGCCGCCCTTGTAGCCTTCCAGTACCTTGACCAGGTCGTCATAGCAGGTCACACGCTTGCCCTCTACCTCCACGATAAAGTCATTCACGGACAGATCCGTGTTGTGGATGTCGCAGTCCGGGCTGATCTCCGTGATCCAGATCGTGTCCTCCAGCTCCTTCGGCATCTCCTTGCCGAAATGCTCCCTGAACTCCGCCGCAGCACTTGCCGAGGACGTGGAGCCGAAGACGATGCCAATGCGGAATCTACCCTCTACATAGCCTTTTTCCATCAGATCCGTGATGACGGGAATTGCCTCGTTGATCGTGATGGCAAAGCCCAGACCCTCGTAGACGCTCGAAAAGCTCGAAGCGTACTTCGAGGAGGTGATGCCGATGACCTGACCGTACATGTTGACGAGTGCGCCGCCGGAATTACCCGGGCTGATGGCCGCATCGGTCTGGATGCACTCCATCCGATAGGAATTGCTGTCCGAACGGATCTGGCGGCCGATCGCCGAAACGATGCCCTTTGTCACAGAATTGGTCAGACCCGCCGGATTGCCGATGGCCACGACGTTCTCGCCGACATAGGTCTCGTCCGAATTGCCAAGCACCGCCGCCGTCAGACCGCTGGCATTGATCTTGAGCACAGCAAGATCGGTCTTGTTATCGCTGCCGACGAGATCGGCTTCGTATTCCTTCTCATCGTCCAGAACGACCTTGTAGGCCACGCCCTCGACCACATGCGCATTGGTGATGATGAAGCCGTCCTCGGAGATGATGATGCCCGAGCCGGTACCGGCCAGGCTCGTGCTCTTGCGCGAGCTGTCCGTATAGGTATAGACCTCCACGATGGAGGGCTTGACGAGCTCCGCCACGCCCCGGACGGTATACTCGCCATCCGCCGTGACATTCTCGTCATTCGGGTCAAGGTCGGGCTTCTCCTGCGTTTTCAGGTTGACCGTCACATGGGAGTGGGGGATAGCCGTATCCTCGCCGCCAAGTGCCCCGTGGAAAATATCCGCGCCGATACAGTAGATGCTCAGCATGAATATCAGCACAGCCATCGCACCCGCCGCGATATAGATCTTCTTGTTCATCACCGCAGTCTTTTCCTTCGGGACAGGCGGAGGCGGGGGCACCTGCAACTGCTGGAACGGCTGGTAATGCTGCTGGTAAGGGTTCTGGTACGGGTTCTGATAAGGATTCTGCTGCTGATAGGGATTCTGGTAGGGATTGGGCTGCTGTTGCTGCTGATACGGATTCTGCTGCTGTTGCTGCTGCATCCGGCTGCGGTAGACCGTATCGTTGTAGTAATTCATCGGGTCCTGCATGTACGGCGGCTGTGCAGGCGGCGGCGTCTGCTTTGGCGATTCTGCCGGCTGTGCAGGCTGTTCCGGCTGCTGCACGGGCTGTCCTGCCGTTTCAGCAGGCTGAGAGGCCTCCGCAGGCGGCGCAGGCTGCTCCGGCTGCGGGGGAGCAGCAGGTGTCTCCTCCTTCCGGGGGTAGAAATCTCTGTAATCGTTCATAGGTTAGTCCTTTCATGCGGAAAGATCGCTGATCATCGGCTCATGAAGTTCAGCCGTTATTCATCCACCTTTTGGGGCATTTCGGCTATCTGGGCGCAATATCCGAGGGGGACGCCCATTTTCGTATCATAATACAGAGCCGTAGCTCTTCTGGCACAGGATGCGGATATCTCTTTGCTCATGTGGGTATCAAACAGAACGGCATCCGGAATATTGACATTGAAAGTGTACATCATACGATCGCCCCTTTCCATAATTATAGCATAAACCATGACAATTTGCAATTCCTTTTCTTGCTGTTTTGAAAAACAATGTCAAAAAATCCAGCTCCCAAACTGAGAGCTGGACGATTTTTGAAAGAGAGAACCGGTTGATCAGAACAAGCCCATGTTGGCGATCGTGATCGCAAGCATTACACCGGTTGCAGCGCAACAAACAATAGTGGCTTCCTTAAAGCCGACATTAGAGTTATTATCCGCTTTTTTGATAAGACCAACAATAGCGCCAATAAGAAGGCCGATCATAAAAATCCCAACAAGTGCCAGTAAACTTAGTCCAACAATTTTAAGCAAAGAAAAATCTGTCAGAACATGTAGCATGATACCGAACATGATTGCGGTAACCGGAACTGCTACACCATACATCAAAGTTGGATCAGAACGTTTCACATCGCTTACCGCATAAGCATCACCGATGTCCAGCACCTCGGTAATTTTCTCTTTGCCGATAGCCGCACAAATGAGAAGCGAAACAAGAAACCCGCCGATCCCAATGCCAATCGAAGCTAAAATATGCAGCATCTCAATCTCTCCTTAACTTCGGGTAGGAATGCATCTGATTCGATTTCGCACCTCAGGCCAGATCCACCGGGATCTGCACCTCGAAGGAGGTATACTCCCCGCGAACACTCTTGACGACGATATGTCCCTGGTGCAGATGCACGATCTTACGGGCGATGGAAAGCCCCAGCCCCAGGCCGGTCTTGTCCTTGCTGCGGGAGGTATCGGTCTTGTAGAAGCGGTCGAAGATCTTCGGCAGCTCGTCATCCTTGAGTCCCTCGCCGGTATTCCGGATCTCGATATAGGCAATATCCTTCTCGGTGCGCATGGCAAAGCTGATCGTGCCGCCCTCGTTGACGAATTTCACGGCATTTTCGATCAGGTTGTAGAGCACCTGGAACATCAGATCCTCGTCCGCCTTGACGACGAGCTCTGCATCCTCGAGTCCCTCGACCTCCACATGCTTGTCGCTGATGCGCTTCTCAAACATGAGCACGGTCTTGATGACCAGCTTGGCAATATCCACCTGTGCAATGCGGAGCTGCATCTCGCCCGCCTCGAATTTGGTGAGGTTGAGCATGGAGTTGACAAGCGTCCGGAGACGGTGGATCTCCTCGGCGATGATCTTGATATAACGGCGCTCCTGATCCGGCGGGATCGTCCCGTCGAGGATGCCGTCCGCAAAGCCGCCGATGGTCGTCATGGGCGTGCGCAGCTCATGGGAGACATTCGCCACGAAATTGCGGCGTGTCGTCTCATTCTGCTCGATGAACTCCGCCATCCGGTTAAGGGTACAGCCGAAGGGATAGAGCGCATCATGCTCCTGTAGATTGACGCGGGCAGCAAATTCACCCTCGGCATACTGCCGTGTCACATGGCTGATCTCCTCGAACTGCATGTCGAGCCGTCTGGCACCCAGCCGGAACAGCACCATGAACACCAGCACGGCGATCAGAAGGCACACGACCAGGTTCCGAACGAGCATCAGGCTGTATTCCTGTAAATGGCTCGCATCGCTCAGCGCCGCCAGATAGAACTGCTTCGGCTCGCCGTCGTCCTGCTCCACATAAAAGCGGATCACACAGCAAAGCTCCGGCTTTTCGGCATTCTCGGAAAAATACCCGAGCTCGAGATAATCGTCCCGTTCCAAATACGAACGCACCGACGGCGTGAGCAGCCGCAGGCCGCCCGACTCGCCGGGATACAGCTCCTTGGAAGTGCTGTCATAGAGCCACAGCCGGTAGCCGTATTCATTTTCGGCCGTCCGGATGAGCTGGCGCAGTTCGGGATCGGAGGTGTCGTGTTCGTGGGCATAAATATCCGAGATATTGGCAGAGAGCGCCTCGGTATTCTGGAGCAGCGTGGTCTTGATCATATCCGAATAGGTCGCCACCGCACTGCATACCATGAC
>JAGADP010000089.1 GCA_017828885.1 Oscillospiraceae bacterium
AGGTACAGCGCTTCCTGTCGCAGCCGTTCTCTGTAGCGGAGCAGTTCACCGGCATTGAGGGCAAGTATGTGCCGCTGTAGGAGACCATCCGCGGCTTCAAGGAGATCATCGAGGGCAAGCACGACGACCTGCCCGAGTCGGCATTCCTGTTTGTCGGCACGATCGACGAAGCCGTAGCCAAGGCTGCAACGCTCGAGGAGTGAGCTTATGAAGACATTCCGATTCATGATCGTGACCCCCGACCGGACGCTGTTTGACGGCGAGGTCGTGGAGGTCATTGCCCGCACGACCGAGGGCGATGTCGGCATCTTAGCCGGCCACACCCGCTATGCAGCGATCCTGAAGACCGGCGCACTCACGGTGAAGTTCGAGAACGGCGAATACCGCAAGGCCGCCGTTGCCGAGGGCTTCCTGAAAGTCTCCGACGAGCGCACGACCGTGACCTCTACGGCTGCGGAGTGGGCGGAGGAGATCGACCCCGACTGGGCAGAGCGCTCCCGCAAGGATGCCCTCGCCAAGATCGAGGCGGCACAGGATGAGCCCGATCGTCTGATGCGTGCCGAGCTCAAGCTGCAAAGAGCCCTGAACCGTCTGAGCCTTTCCGGTCATGGTATCGGTACGTTCCAGACGCCTAAGAGACATTAAGCGCGGAGCCCGCGCTGGCGTCCTGCTTCGCAGATCACGATGCACTGCTTCGGTGACCGCTTGCTCCCAAGCTTCGCAAGGTCGCAAAGCTAAGCAGTTTCTCACATCGCAACTAAAGTTGCTCTAATGCAGTTCTTCGGTGCTTCAGACAAGAGGCCTTGTGGCCTGCATTACCATACATAGAAATGTCCCCGGGTACTGTTGTATCCGGGGATTCTCTTTATGTTGGCTGCAAGCCCCTATAAAAGCCCTGCCCTGAAAGGATTTGACAAATTCATAGAAATGTGTTATACTATTCATATGTATGTAAAAAAGAGGGGGGAAGTGACATCTTCCCCGGTATTTTGGCAGGAGAATCACTATGGACTTTGATTTGCAGAACGCATCTGCCGGACTGGCGCTGACAGCCGGCACGCTGCTGCATGATCGCTACCGTATCCTGACGCCGCTCAGCATGGATGACAAGAGCATCACCTACGAGGCGGCGGACGGTGCGGACAATGCCCGGGTCTGCGTCCGGGAATACTGCCCGATGGACATTGCAGCCCGTGTGGAAACGTCGCTGACAGTCGATGAGGAGCAGGCGGCAGCCTTTGCCAAGGGGCTGCGTACCTTTGCAGAGACCGGTAAGATCCTCAGACGGGGTCTGCCGCATATCTCACCTGTGACGGCCATGTTCCAGTCGAACGGCACTGCCTATATCACGAGCGATATGCCCGGTGGTACGACGCTTTCGGAACTCAAGATCCGCACGACCTTCACCTATATCCAGAGCCTCGGCATCGCCCTCTGCGACAGCTTTGCGGCACTGCATGAGGCGGGGCTGTACTATGGCATGCTGCGGGAGGAGCACCTGCGCTTCTCGGCGACAGGCGCCATGACGCTCAGCTCCGAGCCCATCCGCCCGGATGGCTCCGTGCAGGAGGATCTGACGGGACTCATCAGCTTCCTGAAGGTCATGCTGCCCACCGACGGCCGGAACGACCCCGCGGAGGAGACCGTGAAAACGGCACTCGCGGTGAGCCATCCCGATGCGGAATCGCTGCGCCGCGCTCTGATGGGCATAGGCGGCTCTCCGGACGGCAAAGTGCGCACGAGCCGTGCAGGCCTGCTGGGGCTGCTGATATGCCTGTTCTTCCTGAGTGCGTCCATCTTCGCGATCTCGCGCATCCCTGAGCCCGAGCCGGAGCTGGCAGTCAATGTGGAGACCGGCAAGGTCGATCCGCAGGTCATCAGCGTGTGGATGCCCATTCCGGACAATGCCGATGAGAAGGAGCTCGTGGCGATGTATGAGCGTCTCACGGACGGCTTTGAGCGGGAACATCCCGGCTGCGGCATCAAGCTGCGTATCTATGCCGATGACACCTTCCCGGAGGCGCTCGCCAAGCTCGATGAGGTCGAGGAGCAGCCTGCCGTTTTCATGGATACCCAGGATCCCATCGCTGCCGAGCATGCCGCCGGACTGACGGCGCTGACCTATGCCTTGCAGGATGTCTATGCCGCCGATATGACGCAGTTTGAGACATTTGTCCCGCTGGCATGCAGTGCGCCCGTGCTGCTCTATAACGAGCACCGCACACCCGAGCTCGACGAGGACAAGGCGATCCGCTTCGACGATCTGCCGTCCAATACGCTGTATGATGTGAGCGCTGCGGAATTCATCTCCGCCCAGGGCGCCAAGCAGCAGCCTGCCGAGCAGTTAGAGGGCTTCCTCAATGACGGGCACAACCCCGTGCTGGCAAGCTCCTCCTGCATCACGGAGGCCGAACACACCGGCATCAGTGCCGGCGCTGTCCACATGCGGCCCGTGGAAACTTCGGACGGTGTGCCGCTGCAATATGAGATGTACTGCTCGATCAATGCCAATGCAGCCCCCGGTGCACGCCGTGTCGGGATGCTGTGGCTGCAGTATCTACTGACCGAGGAAGCGCAGCAGATCCTGTTTGTGGAGCATTACAGCGATCTGCC
>JAGADP010000090.1 GCA_017828885.1 Oscillospiraceae bacterium
CAAGCGGGTTGTGATCAGCGAGGGCGTCACATCGCTCGGCGCGGAGGCGTTCTATTACTTTCCCAATCTGACGGAAGCTATTCTTCCGGACAGCCTGACTTCCATCCATGGCTGCGTATTTTACGATTGCGTTAGTCTGGAAAAACTGAACATCCCGGCTTCCGTGACCACCATCGGCGGCGATGCATTCGCAGGAACTGCTTGGCTTGCAGCACAACAGAAGAAAGATCCGCTCGTGGTTGTGAACAACATTCTGATCGACGCCAAGACCTGTGAGGGAGAGGCGGTGATCCCGGATGGTGTAACAAGCATTGCGGACTATGCCTTCGGATTCGGAAATGATAAGGTCACATCCGTGTCCATCCCGGATAGCGTGACGCTGATCGGGCATGGCGCTCTTGGGTGCTGTCCAAAGCTGACGGAGATTATAATTCCACCGCATGTAACGAAAATCGAAGGCTATGCATTCCAGTGTGACACCGGTCTGACGGCTGTCACATTCCCGGAAAACGTGCAGTATATCGGCGTGGAGGTATTCCATGAATGCAAGGCGCTCCGGGAGATCACGATCCTGAATCCGGACTGCACCCTCTTTGATGTTCCCGGCCATGGCATCGCCGCAGTGAACTACACCGGCGTGATCCGCGGCTATGCAGGCTCTACCGCCGAAGCCCATGCTGCGGCACACGGGATCAGATTTGAAGCACTCGATCCGGTCAATACTTACCACCGGTATGCCGTGCTCAGCAAGACAGAGAATTGCCTTTACCTCATCCGGTTTCCGGTCATTGCTACGGACTGGGAATTTGACAAAAACGGCTCATGGCTACAGACATATATCCTATCCGGGGCAGGCGAATTTGCTGAGACATGCGAGCAGGCGGATCCCGGCGATATTATCGTCTACAAGAACGGCGGTCTCAATCTCACGGAAAAGAGCTGCTGGAACTACATCAGCCGTCCCGCAGACGATCAGGGGCACTTTGAAGAGGTCGGCAATCTGCTGACAGATGAGACCTATGCCGACAATGTCACCGAATGGAACGGCGAGAAACATCTTGCGTTCACCTCTACAGAGGGCAACCGCTATCTCGCGATCACGCAGGAGGGTGCCTACCCGTCATTCATTCCGGAAGACCACCTGAATGACTTCGGTGACCTGAACCATGACGACATTCACAATGCCAGCGATGCAGCGCTGATCTTACAGCAGGCAGCGCTGGTGGGCGCACGGGATGCTACGTACCTCGATCCGCTGATGGTAGAGGCACAGTTCATCGGCGATCTGGACGGGGACGGCATCTCCAACGCCTCGGATGCGGCGCTTATGCTGATCTATGCGGCATATTGCGGTGCGCAGCGTGAAGCACCGGCTGATTTGCAGTCCTATCTCTATGAGTTGAATGACACAGTGAAACGGGTGACGATCGGCTACCGGGACGGGCTCTCCTCCACCCACGTCACCAAGGAGCTCCTCACCTCTTCTGCCGAGCTGGAGACATACTTTACCGAGACTGTCACGCCCCAGAACATCAACACGACCGACTGTCTTGCACATCGGGACAGCGCCGAGGTGCTTGCGGAGCTCATGGCGGCCTATCCGGCGGCGTTCTTCGAGACACATAATCTTGCGGTGCTCTGTGCGGATGAAGCAAACCACAATAACCGCCAGGAAGTCCGGGCAATCGACACTTCGGACAGCGGTGTGACGATCACGATGCATCATCTGGATATTATGGGAGAGCCGATCGAGGGCTTCTACGCCGTGCTTGTCGCTGTGGACAAGAGCATCACGGATGTATCCCGGATTACGGTCAACGAAACTCGCAGTAAATATATGGGATAAGGCTATTCGTGTAGGTTACTGCCATTACAATGCCGAATGCTCCCCGGAATGATTCCGGGGAGCATTGCTGTGTGAGAAGATCATTCCACAGTCTTGGCACCATTCTCTGCGGCTTGCTGGAGGATGAGCGCCGCATCAGAGGCATTGACGATACCGTCGAAATTGAAATCTGCTGCCTGGAACTGTGCATCCGTCAGACCGGAATCCTTTCCGGCACCCATATTCGCCGCCGCAATGAGGACGTTCGCCGCATCGGAGGCATTTGTCGTGCCATCAGAGTTCAGATCGCCGCATGTGTAGGCGATCGCATCATAGATGACAGGAACTGCACTTTCGGGCATCCCATACTGCTCGACCTGTGCCTGCAAGATCTCCCAGTCGCTTGTATTCTTGCAAACAGCAGCCACGGACATCTCACCGTCCTTGATATAGATCCAGACACTGCCGGGGAGCTTGTTGCGCTTCATCAGGTCATTGATATGATCCTTCACGGTGCAGACTTCATCCGGGAGCGGGGCATCGGTCACGTAGGAAATGTGCTTGTCACGATCCAGAACACGGTAAGAAGCTGCTGCGTCCGGAAGCAGTTCAGCCGGGCTGATGCCACGGTGCAGCGCAGCACTGTCACCCGTCTGATAGATGCTCTGGACAGGATTCAGGAGCGAAGCAAAGTCAGCGTCTTCTGCCTGATACAGCGCAAAGAGCCGCTTATCTCCGACCCTGAGCACGGGCATTCCCACCACGAGCGGGATCTGATCTGTCAGGGCAAGCTGCTCGGTCAGATAGGCATCCTGTATGCCGCCCTCCACACGGAGCATAACGACATTGGAGACCGTATCACAGTAGCGCTTCTGGACTTCGATCTCGTAGAACGTGCAGAGCATTGTTGTCTGACTGCCGATGTTGCAGTTCTCAAAATGGATGCTGCGGACGGTGCCTTCAAACAGGCAATTCGCCTTATCCATCAATGCATTAAAATCGTCGTAATACGGCCAGTCGTATGCAACGGTGGTGTACTGGATATCAGATGCATTTGCTACAAATGTGACAGGCATTGGCGCCGTCACAGCAGCCATACCGCAAAGTGCTGCGGCGAGCATCGCGATCATTCTGTTCTTTTTCATAAAATCAACTCCTTTGCAGATAGTCAGGGATTTCGTTCGTGATCTGATAGAGATAATAGCCCGTCTCCGGTAAATACACAGCGATGCAGTCCTCTGCGGAGCGCTCTTTCACAAGGTAGGCCTTGACCGTCAGCCGGTGCGTTCCGCTCCAGCCGTCGTACATCTCCGCCTCACCGAGACAGTCGCCGAGCTCCTTTTCGCCGACTTCAAGACCGACTGTTTTATAAATGCGCTGCTCCTCGCCGAACCGCGCGTAGGCATACAGCAGATGCGGCGGCGGCTCGTCGAAAACTGTCTCAACTTCTACCACACTGGGCGCGGTTATTTCCGCCGTGACAGGACTCTCGGTGGTCGTTTCCTGCGGTGTGTGCTGTACAGTGGGCGGCTGCGTGTCCGGCTGGCTCTGCTCGGCCACAGAGGAATCCGCATGGAACTGTTCCTGCTGCGATTCTTCGGCAGAGGATTCCGGCACATCCTCGGAGAATTCCGGTTCCGTCGCATCAGCGGACGGCAGTATTTCCTCCATGACAGTAGGTTCTGTTTCTGTGGGGGCAGTTGCAGCCATGGAAGTCAACTCCGTGCTGTCACTTGCCGATGTTTCAGTGTATCCGGGCTCGGAAGACGGCTCTGTAGTCAATGCCTGTGAGCTTTCGGGCAATGTCGGGATGGTTGGCATGTTCCGGAAGTGGTTCCAATAGCCGACTCCCAGCACGACCGCAAGACAAGCACAGGCAAACACTGGCGTGATGCGCCGGATCGTGCGGCGGCGATTCTCCTGTGTCTGCCGATACGCCGCACGTCTGGAAAGGACGCTTTGATACATCTGGTCATCATTCTTCATAGTCAAAGCCACCCCTTTCCAGTTCGGTTTTCAGCGCCTTCTTGGCGTTATAGAGAAGCACTTCGATCTGCCGTTTTGTTTTTTTCATGACCAAAGCCGTTTCCGTATTGCTGAATCCCTCAAAATAGGAAAGATACAGAACATCCCGGTATTCCGGTTTCAGGCTATGGAGCGCCTTATGGATCATGCGCTTCTCTTCGGATCTGATATAATTGCTTTCGAGGTCTTCCTCGTCTGCAAGGTATTCTTGTGATTCCAGCGGAACGATGGTGAGCTTTGCGTGTTTTCGCAGATACTTTACAGTGATATTGTGTCCGATCGCATAGAGCCA
>JAGADP010000091.1 GCA_017828885.1 Oscillospiraceae bacterium
GCGCACCGTGATCTGCACCGCAGCACCGGCAGCCAGCAAGTCCTCATTGATCTCCACCGTCACGCCGCCGGGCGTGCGGTACATCGTGTTAATCACCTGCATTGTCATCCTCCTCCCAATCGTCCCAGAGCGTCATCTGACCGCTCCGGGAACGCTCGCTTGTGTCATAATTTGAGATCAGCACCTCGTCATACATGGCGCCGGGATCGGTTTTCTGCGCCATGTTGTTGAGACGGCTGATGCTCTCGATCTGAATGCCGGGCACAGCCCAGATCTCCCGGATCTCTGGACAGTCGTTGTAGCTCACCAGAAACTGGCTGCCGCTTCTGAGCAAAGCATCACGCAGCCTGATATGATCCGCCTTGCCAAAGCCGACATCCTTGTAATATCCCTCGGTCGCATAGTACGGCGGATCGCAGTAAAAGAAGGTTTTCGGGCTTGCATAGTGCTTGATGAGCACCTCGAAGTCCTGATTCTCGATCACGACCGTCTGCAATCTTCTCGCCGCCATGTCGATCTGCGGAAAGTCCTTCCACACTGAATGCGCCATCGCACCGAAGCTCCCGAGGTTGCTGGCGTAGCTCAGCCGGATCATCTGGTAGAACTTCGCCGCCCGGTCATAGTTGCGGAACCGCGGGAAAATACCCTTTCTGTGCAGGGCGGTCAGCCACTCGAAATCCTCCCGGGAATTGAGGACATACGTCAGCTTTTTCTTGAGCTTGCCCGAATTTCCCCGCACACAGCGGTACAGGTTCACGAGGTTGGAATTGTAGTCGTTGTAGATCTCCTTATCCCGCCCCGGCTCCTTGTGAAACAGCACCCATCCGGCGCCGCCGAACACCTCCACATACGTCTGATATTCCATTGGAAAGCGCCGCAGGATCTCATCCCGAAGCGCCTTTTTGCCGCCCACCCACGACATGAAGCTATTCAAGGCATCCCTCCTCTCTCTTGATCCTCGACTGCACCGCTGCAAAGATCAGCCCGCGCTTATTGACATAACCCGCCGTTTCGTTCACGGCTGCGCAAAGCTCATGGTACTGCCTGTCGGACAGCACCATCTTTACAGCGTGCAGTAGTTCGGGGATCGTCTCGCCGTGAAGCTGAAACGACCCCCGGTTCTGGTTTCTTGTCCTGTGCATGATCGTCCTCCTGTATCTTTATTCTGTGAGGTCTGGATCGTTAAGAAGCCCCTCATCCTCCGGCGAAGTCCCCCAGACCTCACAGGCAAATTCTACGGCTTCCTCCTCAAAATCCGGCGTCCATTCCTCGGTGCGTTCACCACCGAGATAACTGCACCGACCGCAGTTGTTCCCGATATCTTCATCCGCCCATTCGTGGGTAATTTCGATTTCAGGGAACAGCTCGGCGAGTTTTTCAAGGATGGGATGCGGCGCAGACCATGCGGTCAGGAACGTCAGTGGCTCACCGGGTGTATAACTGAAATCTTCATCATAGCCATAGGCTGGCCATTTTGTGTGCCAGTGCTCGATTGACCAGTCGTACCAGTTGTTTTCACCGTACCGTTCACGCTCCTCCTGTCCAAGATCGCTACGATAAATATTTGTCGGCATCGGGATGATCTTCTGAAAGTCGATCGAACCGATGCCGTGTTTATCATTTTTGATTGTTTCAAGGAGAGCGGCAATGCGCTCCGAATCACCATCCAACGTGATCCTGTTCTGCACATGATTCGGCATCAATATCCCTCCAGTTCCGGGCTTTCGTCCTGCTCCGCATATTCCTCGGCAGTCACAGGCTCGACATACTCGCTGATGATGGCAAGCGCCTCATCATAGCTCCCGGACGAAGTGACACGATCCTGCATCTCCTTCGCAGCATCACCCATGCCAGCACGTTTCAGTGTTTTTGCGGCGATACCCATGATATTGAAAATATTACCGTTAGCGCCGATGAGCGGGCATTCAGGCTTTTTCTGCTCCTGCCCGGCTTCATAACCTCCGAGCCTGTTTTCCACATAGTCGCTCAGCCACATCGCACCGAACGTATCATACGTCCGAAGCCGCCACATTGCGAGCTTTCCGACATCAAGATCCTCACCCATATCCTCAAACGGGAACAGCAGGCAGGTGATCCCCGGCATGTGAAATTCGGTGACCTGTTCAAACTTAGCGCCATTTTTGAGGATGCATGCCTCTGTCAGCAGATTGTTCACGCCATCGACCCACTCCTGCAGGTCACCGCCGCAGCCCTGAAACACCAAGCCCTCCTTACCGTGCTGTTTGCGCAGATCGAGGGCGTTTTCCAGTTTCTGAATGCTCATGACATCTGCACCTCCATGCTTTGCTCCTCGGCCATGAATTCCTCCAGCGTACAGCTTTCGCCGGTGTAGCTGTAATCATCCTCGGTCACCAGGCGGCACCCGCCGTCACTCATGGGGATCGGCTCCTTCGACAGGATCGTACCCCAATGGTTCACCAGCACAAAGGGCTTGATCTCGCAGATGACGCCCTGACAGTCATCATCGTGCCGCAGATCGTAGGCATACAGCCCGTCCGGGATCGTGTTCCGGTCGATCCGCAGACAGGTGAACAGTACCGTAAAGCTCTGAATATCGAGCTTTTCATAATCGCCCTCTTTGGCGTTGATCCTGTTCATCGTTACACCTCGTATTCTTCGCAGAGCCTGCGGATGATATATTCCTGCCCCTTGCCAGTGACAAGCGTCTGCCGGTATGTCTTGCAGCCGTCCGGGAGTTGCAGAAGCCTTACCCGGACACTGAAATACCCACGGTCGATATATTCCTGATACGGCAGATTATTGCCCATCAGGATCCGGTGCTTTCGCAGCCAACGGAACAGCCGGACGCTCCCGATGTTGATGCCCTGATTCGCTGCGATCTTCGCCATGCTGTTCATGTCGATGGCATTTTTGCTCCCCATGACATGCTCTGCAAACTCCACGAGCGGCTTGTCTGCGTCGATCTTCCGGCAAAGCCCCCGTGCGATCTCCATCTGCGCCCGGATGAACGCCATTGTCGGCTCGTCCGCAGTCGGCGCATAGAACCGCAGAAACTGCTCATCGTCAGCAATGTAGCCGCCGGTTCTACGAATGGTCGGCAGCACCTCGGAAGTCACCCAATGCTTGAATTTCTTTGCACCCGGAAGTTTACTGTTAAAAACAAGACTGTACAGTCCGCTTTCATTAATAATGGCTAATTTCTGGGATCCACCAAGGGTGTCGTGATTCACGACACCCTTGTCCTCAGCATCCACATGCCTTGCCAATGCATCTCGTGTGTTACTGTAACCCAGCGCCGCTGCCACATCCTTTCCGACAAACCACGGCTCACCGTCAATTGTTACCGTCCGGATCTCACCGAACGCCTCGTGCTCAAATACCCGTACTTCATTCATTGTCATGCATCTCCTCATCAAATTTCTTCAGATTTCTGCCGATCGCCTCGACCACATTGACTGTCACCGCATTGCCAGCCTGCTTGTACAGCTGTGCGTCGCTCATGCCGGTCGCTTCGACCTTATGAAACTGCTCATCTGTAAAGCCCTGTAACCGCCAGCACTCGATCGGCATGAGCCTGCGGATGCGTCCTCTGTGGACAACACCGTGACGATCCGTCACTGTCAGCGTAAACATCGGTTCACCCGGCGCCTTCATCCGTCTGCCGTTACATCTGACATTTTCCTTGAAGGGATTCAGGATCGCCCTCGGCTCATCCTCCACCAGCACAGCCGACTGCTCACCGGTATGGCTGCTGATGCCATGATCCTTCGTGACCAGACAGCGTGCATTGTCGGTCAGATGCGGCAGCGGGTTGTAGTCGATGAAATACAGCCCCGTCTTTCCTCCGCCGCCTCCGCTGCCGGCACACTGTGTCACAGCAAGCCCTCCGGCATCATAGACACGGCTGCCCTGACTGCCGCCGATCAGTTGCTCGACTTTCCGGCTATTTTCCGCATCTTCTCCTCCGAAAGCCAGTATTTTTCCGGAACAGTTTCTTCCAAGACATCCTGCAAGGTACACCCGCTTTCTGACCTGCGGCACTCCGAAACCGGCGCTGTTATGCACCAGCCATTCCACACAATACCCCAGTTCGGAAAGCGTTGTAAGGATCTCGCAGAAAGTCCGCCCTTTTTCGATCCCCAGCAGTCCGGGAACATTCTCAAAGATAAAATAGCGAGGTCGTTTGTCTTTGAGGAGTCTGGCAAGCTCAAAGAACAGATCTCCTCGATGGTCGGATGTGCCAAGACGTTTTCCGGCAATGCTGAACGGCTGGCACGGGAATCCGCCAACGAGGAGGTCAAAATCTGCAAGTCCTCCGGTGTCAACACATCGGATATTTTCATAAAAAGCCTCACCCCCTGTATCATACAGGGCGCGGTACGCCTGCTGTGCGTACTTGTCGATCTCACACCAGCCGACAAATTCGTACCCTCTGGCTCGCTCTAAGCCGGAGCGGAAGCCCCCGATCCCTGCAAATGCGTCAAATACTTTGATAATAGGCAATTCCCCCTTTAATAGGTATAGCCGCCCGGTTTCCCGGACGGCTTTCTCACATCGATATATCCTGCTCCAGCGGATACATTTCCTCCAGATCATCAGCATCCATCAGGTAACCTGTCATGTCAGACAGATCCTCCGCCGCCAGCAGGAAGTCATCCCTTGTTCGGCTCAGCCACTCATCACTGACCATATCCAGCGGATTCTGGAATTGCAGCAGGAATTCCGCCTGCTCCGCATTCACGGCTTGTGCAAGATGCTCCGCAGCCATCTGCACTGCAAAGATTTTATCCGCCATTGCAATGATCTCTTCCGGCGGCTTTGCGCACCATTCCTTCTGAAACGCTTCATAGCACTGCTTGAGCTTAAAGCCAAGCCGTCCGACCGCTGTTTTCAGTTCCGGCGCAGCGTGGAACGAATCCACGCCGGGGATCAGTGACAGGCTCCTGCCGTTCTGCCAGCGAACCATGATCTGTCCGGCGTCATCCACGCCGATCACATCACCGACCGTTCCCGGTGCGATCGGGAACGGATCCTCCGGCATATCATCCAGCACGATCCGTGTCCCGGCGGGGTAATACTGCCGGATGCGCTCGACTTCCTCTCTCGTGGGGAATCCTCTCATACACTGACCTCCATTTCTGCACAAAATGCATGGCTACCGCCGTGCTCAGACAGCTCGACAGCCACACTGCCGATGCCTTTCACCCGGATGCCGCTATGTTTTAAACGCTTACCATAGCCATATCTGCACTCCCGATCCCACCAGTCGGACAGCGCATCCAGTTCCTCCGGCAGCAGCTCACGGCTGCACTGGCAGACCAGTACCGCCGTCAGACCATTTTCGTCAGCCTCTGCCGTGGGGAATGCAGTCAGCACGCTATCCATCCCCGTAGCCAAGCCGTTCTTCTGCTCCTCCGGTGTCAAGCAGTGCTGCATCGCTTCACAGACCGTCTCACGGCACTCCCGTGCTTCAGCCGATAACAGAGCCCGGA
>JAGADP010000092.1 GCA_017828885.1 Oscillospiraceae bacterium
CGTGACAGGCTGGCATTCTAACCAACTGAACTACCGGACCAATGGTGGGAACAATAGGGCTCGAACCTATGACCCTCTGTTTGTAGGACAGATGCTCTCCCAGCTGAGCTATGCTCCCATCATCTCTTATTCATTCGCTCGGTGTTCTTTATCAGTTCCCCTTGCGACTTATTTAGTATACCACATCCCGGGCGGTTTGTCAACACTTTTTTTCAAAAAATTCCTGTTTCGGCATATTGCACAGCACAGAGATGTAGTAGGCCATCATCGTTGACACATCCGTCAATTCAGCCCATTCTCCCCGTACTGTGCAAACAGCCGTACAATATCCGTGTAAAGCGCGTGATGCTCGGGTTTTTGCAGGTCGGGATCGTCCGCAAGCAGCAGATCGGCGGCCTCCTGTACCTCATGGAGCATTTTGGTGTCGGTGATGTCTGCCAGCTTCATCGGCGGCAGGCCATGCTGCATGCTCCCGAAGAAATCACCCGGCCCCCGGAGTGCTAAGTCTGCCTCGGCGACCTTGAAGCCATCCGTCGTGCTGCTCAGCAAGCGCAGCCGCTCCCGGCTCTCCTCGCTGACGTGCTCTGTCACAAGGATGCAGTAGCTCTGATGCTCGCTTCTGCCGACACGTCCCCGAAGCTGGTGCAGCTGCGACAGCCCGAAGCGCTCGGCATCCTCGATGAGCATGACCGTGGCGTTCGGCACGTCCACGCCGACCTCCACGACCGTTGTGCAGATGAGCACGTCCGTCTCGTGATCGCGGAATTTCCGCATGGCTTCGTCCTTTTCCTGTGGCGTCATCTGTCCGTGCAGAATGTCCGTCCGCCAGCCGGAGAGCAATGTTTCCCGCATCTGCTCGGCATAGGCGGTCACGGCTTTGAGGTCGGTCTCGCCCTCCTCGATGGCAGGGCAGACGATATACGCCTGCCGTCCCGCCTGCAATTCGCCCGTCAGGAAGTGCATCGCACGCGGCCGGAGCTTTCCGGTCACGGCGTAGGTCTCCACCGGGCGACGTCCTGCGGGGAGGACGTCGAGCACGGAGACATCGAGGTCACCGTACACGAGGAGCGCCAGCGTGCGGGGGATGGGCGTTGCGGACATGACGAGTTTATGCGGCACACCGCCCTTTTCCGCCAGTGCCGCCCGCTGTGCTACGCCGAAGCGGTGCTGCTCGTCCGTGATGACGAGGGCTAATTTCCGGTATTCCACCGCTTTCTGGAACACGGCATGTGTCCCGACGATGACCTGCATCGTGCCGTCGGCGATCTGCGCATAGAGCGCCTTTTTCTCCTTCTGTTTGAGGGAGCCTGTCAGCAGGCACACCTCGATGCCGAGGGGCGCCAGAAAGCTTTGCAGCGTCTTGAAATGCTGCGCCGCTAAGATCTCCGTCGGCGCCATCAGGACGCACTGACAGCCGTTCTGCACCGTGCAGTAGCAGGCCGCCGCTGCGACTGCCGTCTTGCCAGAGCCGACATCGCCTTGCAGCAGGCGGTTCATGGGCGAGCCGCTGCACAGATCCTTCCGGATCTCTTCGATGGCACGGATCTGTGCCGTGGTCAGCGAGAAGGGGAGACTGTCGAAGTACGGCTGCATGGAAATGCGCTCGTCCATCGGATAGTCCGTCGATTTCTGGGAACGCTCCCGCAGCAGCCGGAGCCCGAGCTGGAGACGCAGCATTTCCTCGAAGGCAAGCCGATGCCGCGCCGACTCCGCCTCCTCCATCGTTTCGGGGGTGTGGATGCCGTGCATCGCCTTGGGCAGCGGTTCGAGCCCGTAGCGCTCCCGCAGCATCGGCGGCAGCGTCTCAAAGGGCTGCTCGTCCATCATCTGGAGGGCTTCCCGGATGTTCGTGCGCACCATCGCGCTCGTCAGACCCGTGGTCTGCGGATAGACGGCTTCGAGGGGGTTGTACTCCTCCCGGTGTACCATCGGGGCATGGATCTCCCGCTGTGCGCCGCCGGTGATCTTGCCGTACATGGTGTAGGTCTTGCCGACCTGCAACGCCTGATAGCTGTAGACATTATTAAAGATGCGGATGCCGACCGGTGTACCCTCGTCATCGACCGCTTCGAGCGCAAAGATCTGCAAGCCGCCCCGTGCATAGATCGGGCGCTTTTTCGCCGTGATCGTCACCCGGATGACCGCCGGCTGATCCGGCAGCGCATCCGCCACCGGCACAGGCTCCCGGTAGTCCCGGTAATCCCGCGGCAGATAATACAGCAGCTCATAGGGCGTGGTGATGCCGACCTTGGCATAGACCGCCGCCCGCTTCTCGCCAACGCCTTTGAGCTTCTGGATGGATAGGAAAAGTCTTGTCATGATCGCTCCCGTTAAAGCTTGAATTGATCCGTTACGTCCTTGAAGCCGAGTTTTTCGGCCTTATGACGCATCAGCAGTGCATAGATCTCATGCTGCTTCTGCTGCACGGCGATCTCAAGGCACTTGTCCACATTGCGCTTCGTGACAATGCCGGGGATCGAGAGAAAATAGCAGATGCTGTCCGCATCGCCGTTCGTGATGGTCTGCTTCATGAGGGCAGCGGCCTGCTTTTTGAGGTAGGCGAGGGCTTCCTCGTCGCCCGTCTCCCGGTACATGCCGGCGATGAACGGGAATTTCACGCCATGATCGAGCTTGACGGAAAAATCTTTGCGCTCGACCATATGCAGGGCATCGCTGAGCGCATTGCTGAAGGGCTTCCGGCTTGCATCCTTATCAAGCCAATGCACAGCAAGACAGCGCCCCTTCCAGTGCAGCCGCTGTAGTCCGTCACAGCTCGAAAAAGCATGATCTCCGATGGATACCACACTTTCCGGGATAGAGATGGCTGTCATTTCTTTACAGCCGTAGAATGCAGCAGGGGCGATCCGGGTGACAGTATCCGGGATCTGCACCTCGCCTTTGCAGGAGGATGCACGTATCAGGATGTGATTGACGATGATCATAGGCGTCTGCTGCTGTTCCAGCCATGCAGTGCCGTAAAACGCCGACCTTCCGATCTCGGTCACGCTCTCCGGGATAATGAAGCTGTCCAGCTTTTTGCAGTCACTGAACGCAAACTCCCCGATGGCGGTCACACCGGCGGGAATATTGACATGTTCGAGCTTTTCGCAGCGATAGAAGGTCTGTTTCTCGATGCGTGTCACGGCTGAGGGGATGTTCACCCCGGTCAGATTGGTGCAATCCTCAAAAGCGCCCTCACCGATGGCGGTCACGCTTTCCGGCAGCTTGACGGAGGTGATGCCTCTGTTCAGGGCAAAGGCACAATCGCCGATGGCTGTGACACCATCCGGGACGGTCACATCGCCCTCGCATTGTTCGGCATCTATGAGAATGCCCTTGAAAATGACCATCTCCTGCTGTGCCTGAAGCTGCTGAAACCACGGTGTTCCGGAAAATGCCCGCCAGCCGAAGCATTTCAGGCTTTCCGGGAGCGTGACATCCTGCAATGCGCTGCAGCCGGAGAATGCACTCCGCTCGATCTCGGTCAGCCCCTCGGAGAAATGCACCTCCGTCAGGTGGCTGCAGTTATAGAAGGCGGCTCTTCGGATGCATTTCAATGTGGCCGGGAGTGTGATGCTTACCAGATCGCTGTTGGTAAAGGTCTCATAGCCGATCTCGGTCACGCCCTCCGGGATGGTCACAGAATGAAATTTGCACATGCCGAAGGTTTTGCTGCCGATCTCCCGCAGGCTGTCGGGGAGCTTGATCTCCTGCAATGACTGGCAGAAGGCAAATGCGCCGTCGCCGATGGAAACGAGCGTATCCGGGAGCACGATCTCCCGCAGATAATGGCACATCGCAAAGGCGTCCTCGCCGATGTGCGTCACGCCGTGCGGAATGACGACCTTTTCGATGCCGAAGTTCATGAAGACGTTTTTGCCGATCTCCGTCACGCCCTCCGGGATGATGACGGTGTAATCACCGCCTGTGTATTTTTTTAGCACGCCGTTCTTGATCTCAAAGTCCATAGTGCACCTCCTTATAAAGAATGCCTCCGGCGCTCACGCCGAAGGCACCTGTTTTCGATCAAAAATCACTCTACTGCGATCATGTAGTAGTATACCGGCTGGCCGCCGTCCACGCACATGACCTCGATGCGCTCGCCGTACTTGTTCCGCAGACGCTCTGCGAGTTCCTCGGCGGTCTCCTCCTGGACATCCTCGCCGTAGGTCACGGTGATGAAGCCGGTCTCGCCGTTCACCATCTTCTTGGTGAGCTTGTAGGCAGCATGGTTCAGCTCCTTGTCGGTGAAGGCCAGCTTGCCGTTCTCGAGCGCCAGCACCTCGCCCTTCTTGATCGGATGACCGTCCAGCTCGGAATCCCGTGCCGCAAAGGTCACAAGACCCGTGGAGACCTTCTCGAAGGCTCTGGTCATGGCGATGCGGTTGCCCTCGGAATCAAGGGAATCGTCAAACGCCAGCATCGCAGAGATGCCCTGCGGGATGGTACGTGTCTGGAGTACGAATACATTGCGGTCTGCAAGGCTCACAGCCTGCTCTGCCGCCATGATGATATTCTTGTTGTTCGGCAGGACAAAGACATTCTTGGCCGGCGTCGCATGGATCGCCTTGAGAATGTCGTCCGTGGACGGGTTCATCGTCTGGCCGCCGCGTACCACGCAATCAGCGCCGAGCTCCTTGAACATATCTTCTAAGCCCTTGCCGGCGGCAACTGCCACGAAGCCGAACTGCTTCTCCGGCTCTGCGCGGACATAGGTGTCATCCTGTGCGGCATTCTGTGCCTCACGCACTCTGCCGGCATGCTGGATGCGCATGTTCTCCACCTTGGGCTTGGGCTCGTTGACGAACTGGCCGAATTCCAGCGCCTTCTGGAGCGCCAGACCCGGATTGTCCGTGTGGACATGCACCTTGATGATCTCGTCGTCATCCACAACGACCACACAGTCGCCGATGGTCTCTAAATACGCACGGAGCTTGAACGCATCCGGGCAGTCCTTCTTCTTCTCTACGATGAACTCAGTGCAGTAGGTGTAGGTGATCTCCTCTTCGAGATCCTCTCTGCCGATGGCGATGGTCTCGGCATGCTTCTTCACCGGCGCTGCTTCCTCGAGGACATCGGGTGCCTCGCCCTTGAAGACCTTGAGCATCGCGCCCCAGATCGTCACCAGGCCCTTGCCGCCTGCGTCCACAACGCCCGCCTTTTTCAGGATCGGCAGCTGCTCCGGCGTTCTGGCAAGTGCCTCCTCGGCAGCCTTCACGAGCGCCTCGAACACCTCGATCGGATCGGTGTGCTCACGGGCGGTCATCTGTGCCTGCTGTGCGCCCATGCGGGCAACGGTCAGGATGGTGCCCTCGGTGGGCTTCATGACGGCCTTATAAGCCGCCTGTACGCCGTTCTCTACGGCATTGGCAATATCTCTGCCCTCTGCGGTCTCCTGGCCTGCAAGCCCCTTGGCAAAGCCGCGGAACAGCAGCGAGAGGATGACGCCGGAGTTACCTCTTGCACCGCGCAGCATGGCGGATGCAGCCTTCTCGGCGACCTCAGAGACAGTTGCACTGTCGGGCATCACGCCGAGCTCCCGTCTGGCGGCGCTCATGGTCATGGACATGTTCGTGCCCGTGTCGCCGTCCGGTACGGGATAGACGTTCAGCTCGTCAATGGATTTCTTCTGCTTCTCAATGGTAACGGCAGCGCTGCAGATCGCTGCCTTTAAAAGCTTACCGTTCATGTGTTACTGTTACCTCCTGCTTACGGCTCCACAACTTCGTCCACGAATACCCGCACACGGGATACCGGGATCCTGACGGCTTCCTGCACGGTGAATTCCACCTTATGCATCAGCGCATGGATGACCGCCGGCATATTCACGCCGTACATCACCCGGACATGGAGCGAGATCTCAAGCTGATTGCCGTC
>JAGADP010000093.1 GCA_017828885.1 Oscillospiraceae bacterium
GCCGCCTCGATCAGGATCACCGCTGCATCGGAGGCGTTGATCGTCTTGTCCGCATTGGTATCGCCAGTCACAGCGCCGTAGATCACGCTTTCTTCTGCATCCGGATCCCACATGGTACCGTCATTTTCAAAGTAATAGGACTTGACTGCCTTTCCATCCACATAGACCTCAGCGCAGCCTTCCGCTGCATTGAACTGCACCTTGTCCGGCTTTGTGCCGGTCGATTCCTCGTAGAGCGCCCCAATGGCCGAGAACGTCTCAGCTTTTGAAAAGACAGGATATTCCTCCAGCACGCGATCCGCCTTAAACATGACATATACTGCGTCTCTTCCCTCCGGTGTCAGCCACATGCCGCAGTCGGCCAGATCATCATCGGCATAGTACGCGCTCATCTCAAAGCCGACTGTTGTGTCATGATCCTCGAAATGGAACACATACGCCCCTGCATCGTTTCGCTCATAGGTAAAAGGACAAATCGTCCCGTCCTCTATCCGCTTGATCCTGCCGTTGCCATCCCGGAACTCAAAAGCGAGCGGATCCTCAGAGACTGCCGGATCATAGCCGATCATGATGCCATTCGTGATCGGGCGGAAGCGGGCATTTGTCACATGGAGCTGATACGTCGTGGAAAGGCAGTCCTCCTGCTCGACGGTGATCGTCAGTGTCTCTTCCTTTTCTGTCTGGAGCGGATAATGTTCACCGGAGATGCATTCAACACCATTGATCGTGATCTTCCCGGTCGAGATGGGGACAATGTAGGTGTCCTCCACGCCGCTTGTGCAGTCGATCTCACTGTCGAGTTCCAGATACCGGGACTCATCATCGGTATGGAACAGCAGGCTTGACAGCTCCGCGCGGCGCTGCGTGTAATGTCGCGTGGTGACGGTCTTTTTGTCCGTATCCGCATAAGCAGATACAGTCATCTCCCCGGTGAACGGGATCGGCGCAGTGTATTTCTGGTAGCTGCCGCCGTTGACAGCATAGTACAGATCCGCCTGTTCCGGTGTAGAGAGGGCGATCTCCGTCCCATAGGGCAGCGCTTCGTGATAGTCAGAGAACAGCACCTTACCGCGCTTGACGCCCAGTGCCTTGACGCAGAAATTGCCGACCCGTGCGGTATCGCCGTACTGCGTCTTGATCTTGCCCTGCTTGTAGGTATCGTTCCACGTCTTCCCGTCTGCGCTGAAGAAGCTCTGACCGGCCTGAAACTCCTTACTCAGCAGATCAAAGCGGAGCATCACGCCAAGCTGCACACCAAGCTCCTGTGCAAGTGCCTTTGACCTGTTCGCATTCGAGCCTGTGTCGAAGAAAAAGCCCAGCTCACACGGGAGATGCCCGCCCTTTTCTCCGGTATACTGCACGACCACGGAGAACCTCTCGCCCTGCTGCACCGGCACCGCCTCCGAGAGCGGCAAGGTCTGGTAGCCGACATGCAGCTTTGATCCGGCAGCCGTTGCCATCGCTGTACCGGATGTCGGATCGGCAGCATTCTGCAAGCCGGTATAGATGGTGACCTGACAATCATCGTCCGGGACGATACAGTCCACCATCACATCCGTGAGGAAGCCGTCCTCCTCTGCCGTGTAGATATTGGCGCCGTATGCGACCGTATCCGTGACCTTGTCCGAGAGGGAAAACGCCCCGTTGCAGCCGAATTCATCATGCGCATACAGCATATCATGGCAGGCGGCATCCTCGAGATCATAATAGATGAGCTCGTCAGCGAAGGAATCGTCATAGCTCAGCCAGAAATAGCCGTCATCGCCAAAATCGAGCCCCCAGCTGTTCTTGACGAGCCATGCACCGTCCTGCGAAGGCTTCTGCGAGAAGGAATCCGCCGGGATGGTGTCGTCCCATCCGATGATGCACATGGCATGACCGATATAATCCTCATAGTTCAGGTGTTCGTAGTCGAACGTATCCCAGAAATCCGGCGGCATATAGTAGGTATCATGCTCATAATTATAGATATTCTCGTCCACAAAGGCATTGGAACCAAGGGAGAACGAGATCGCATGGCCGTCAAAGATCGCCTGTTTGAGCTGCTCCCGCATGGATGGGCTCATCTCCATCACACCGCCCTTGTCGAAGTAGTGGAAGTCGGTCATGTGATAGGCGGCTTCCTGCCGGACAGCCTGCAAGGACTTATCGAAATCCGGCGCAGCGCCGCCATACGGGCAATCTGCCTCTTTGACCGGGCCGACCCAGTTGGTCAGCATAGCAATGACCTCCTGCATCGTACCGCCGTCGTTGATATAGTCTTCACGCTCCATATGATTGAAGGGGCTCGTCACGCCATGACCCTTCCGTTGCGCAAGATACCACTCCGAAAGATCAATGTGCGCATCCTCCGCGATCAGGGCATTCTCCAGCGCCGCCGTTGCGCCGAACGCCCAGCAGGTACCATAGGGATTCTGGTTTTTGACAGCCGACACAAGCCCGGCACTGCGCAGGTCATAGCGCTCTGGCAGTTCCGTTTCCTCCGCTGTGGGAGCGGTATCCGCTGCCGTCATGAGAAAGCGGGGTGCATCTGTTGCAGATGATGCAAGGTGAAGCTGCGGTTCCTCCGCCAGCACGGCTCCCTGCGGCATTGCTGACAGAGCCAGGACCACGCTCCAAAGCAAAGCCGGTATTCTTTTCGTATGCATATGCATGTCCTTTCCTTCAAGACTTCTTTTCATTCTGCACAACGATCCGTTTGAGCAGCGCCAGATCGAACACATCCCACACGCCGTCGCCGTTCAGATCGGCGTCGCCCGTCAGGGAAATGCGATGATGATGCAGCCAGTTTTGCAGATAGCGCACATCGGTCTCATCCACGGCACCGTCAGAATTGACATCGCCGCGCAGGGCGTTCTTTTTTACAACGTCCGTGATCTCGCAGATGTCCTTTGTCAGCGAAGCGCCCGTCTCCGTCAGGATGCGCACACTGTACAGCCCCTTGTCGCTGCCGGAAGCGGCCGGAATTGTGAAGGAAGTGCCCGTTCCGACCTCCTGTCCGTCATGTAGCCAGGTGACTTTGGCATCCTCTGTGGAAAGCGGCGCCTGCATGGTGTAGGTCTCCCCTTCCGTCAGTGTGAGCTGCTGAAAGGCCGTGTACAGGAAAACGCCGGGCGTGATGGTGTAGCCGCTGCCGGATATATCGCCGGCGCCCGCCCACTCGTCCGCTTCATCCTGAAGGAAAATGGTGATCTTCCCA
>JAGADP010000094.1 GCA_017828885.1 Oscillospiraceae bacterium
AAGGCCTCTACAAGCAGGCCGACGGCGAGATCACCATCAGCGGCAAGCCCCTCGAGGGCACCGGCAAGGAGCGCGGCGTCGTGTTCCAGCACTACTCTTTGTTCCCGTGGATGACCACCCGCAAGAACATCGCCTTCGGCATCGCACAGGTGCGCAAGGATCTGACCAAGAAGCAGCGCCTCGAACTGGCGGACACCTTCCTCGAGAAGGTCGGCCTCGGCGAATTCGGCAACAAGTACCCGTCCCAGCTCTCCGGCGGTATGCAGCAGCGTGCTGCCATTGCAAGAGCGCTTGCGATGGATACCGAGATCTTGCTGATGGATGAGCCGTTCAGCGCCATTGACGCCAAGAACCGCATCGTTTTGCAGGAGCTGCTCCTGAAACTCTGGGAGGGCGACGGCAAGGAGCCCAGAAAGTCCGTGGTCTTCGTGACACACGACATCGACGAGGCGATTTTGCTCTCCGACAAGATCGTTGTCCTGACCGCACATCCGGGCACGGTCGCTGAGATCATCCCTGTACCGTTCGAGCGTCCGCGTGACCGCAAGACACTGGTGCAGACTCCCGAATACGCTGAATTCCGCAGCCATCTGCTGCATCTGTTCTACAATGACATCGCCGAGCGCATCGGCGGAGAGGAGGTCGTACTGTAATGGCAACCGCAACCATCACTGCATCATCTGCACCTGCTGCACCGAAGGCCAAGGCACCGGCGATCCCGCTCACCCAGCGCTTTCTGCGTGTGACGCATCTGCTGTTTCTGGTACTGCTCGGGGTGCAGTTCATCCCGGATCATGCCAGTGTGACCGAGGCGCACACTTCATGGCTCATTGGTTTTGCTGTGATCGTGGAGGCATTCACGCTGGCGATCACACCGCTGTTCAAGAAGAAGGAAGGGCTGAACCTCTTCCTCGACATCATCGGCTTTATCTATGGATTTTTGATCCTCTGGACGATCTTCACGGCCAAGACCGCACTGCTCCCGGCGGCACTGTTCCCGCCCTTCGGCAAGATCCTGGCACAGGCGGCAGAGGATGCGCCGAAGATCCTCATCAATATCAAGAGCTCGGTCGGCATCATCTTGCAGGGCTTCATCCTGGCGCTGATCGCTGCCGTTCCGCTCGGGCTGATCCTCGGCTGGAACGCCAGACTCGGCGGCGCTGCGACCTACCTCTCCAAGTTCTTCAGCTCCATCCCGCCGATCGTGTATATTCCGTATGGCATCGCACTGCTGCCGACCTTCCGCAGCGTTTCGGTCTTTGTCATCTTCCTGGCATCGTTCTGGCCGGTATTCGCCGGCACGATGAGCGGCGTGCTCCATGTGGACAGCAAGATCCTTGACTCCGCCAAGGTCCTGAACGTCAGCAAGCCGACCATGCTCCTGCGCGTCATTCTCCCGGCCTCGCTGAACCAGATCTTCCTCGGCTGCAACCAGGGTCTGTCCGTGAGCTTCATCCTCCTGACCTCCGCCGAGATGATCGGCGCCCGGGACGGCATGGGCTACTACGTCAAGTACTACTCCGATTTCGGCGATTATACACGCACCATCGTGGGTCTGCTCGTCATCGGCATCGTGGTCATCGGCGTTACCTTCCTTGTGAACCGCTTGCAGAATTACCTGCTGCGGTGGAAGAAGTGACAGGTTATTCATATCACCCTCTGCATGATAATTGCAGGGGGTGTTCCTGCTTTTTCCGTCACAAAGCCTTGATTTACGCTGCAAAATGTGATATGATGATAGTATCCCATCAGAACAGGAGCATCACCATGAAACGAATCATGATCATTGAAGATGACACCGCTCTGCGGACGGAATTGTCCGTCCTGCTGCAAAATGCAGGCTATGAAACGCTGCCGGTCGAAGACTTCACAAACGTGGCCGCGCAGATGAAAGCGTCCGGCGCGGATCTCTTTCTGCTCGACATCAACCTACCGAACGTCAGCGGCGAGACGCTGTTGCAGGAGTTCCGCAAGCACAGCGACACGCCCGTCATCATGCTCACGAGCCGCACCACCGAGATCGACGAGGTGCTGTCCATGAGCTTCGGGGCGGATGACTATATCACAAAGCCCTATAATCCGACCATTCTGCTGCTGCGTGTCTCCGCCGTGCTCAAGCGTGCCGGAAGGACGACTGCGGCGCAGATGTACCACGATGCCGAGGTCAGCACCGTCCGCGGCAGTCTCACCCGCAACGGAACCGAGCAGATCCTCACCAAGAATGAGATGATCATTTTCCAGCTCCTGCTCGAGCGCATGGGAGAGATCGTCACACGAGATGCACTGATGACGGCGCTCTGGGACAATGACGAATTCGTCAACGACAATGCGCTGTCCGTCAATGTCAGCCGTCTGCGCGGAAAGCTCGCCGATCTGGGCTTTCCGGATGCCATCGAGACACGCAAGAAACAGGGGTATGTGCTGCGATGAAGCTGACGGAATATCTGAAAGACAGGGGTATGACCTATCTGATGTTCGGCGTGACATGGGTGCTCGTGCTGATCTTCCTGTATGCGTTCCATGTGCAGTTCGAGGCGGTCGTCATCGTCAGTGTGCTGCTCCTTCTGGGGGTGGCCGCGGCGGAGCTCTGGAGCTTCCGGCGGAAGAAGCGCTACTATGACAAGCTGATGAGCGATCTTGAACAGCTCGACCAGAAGTACCTGCTCTCGGAAATGACCGAGGAGCCGGATTTCTGCGAGGGACGGCTGCTCTACACGGTGATGCAGGAGACCAACAAGTCCATGTGCGAGCACATCGGGGACTACCGCCGGGAGAATGCAGCGTTCCGGGAGTATATCGAGCTCTGGGTACACGAGATCAAGCTCCCTGTGGCGGGCATGCAGCTCATGTGCCACAATGACGGCAACACGAAATATGCCGAGCAGCTCCGGCGCATCGACGACTACATCGAGAATGTCCTCTACTACGCACGGAGCCGCAATGCAGAGAAGGATTACATCATCAAGGCAGTTTCCTTGAAGCGCGTGTTCTCCGAGACAGCGATCCGGAATCGCACCGAATTGCAGGAGCGGGACATCGCGCTGCACACGGAAGGGCTCGACACCGAGGTCATGACGGATGCCAAATGGCTCGCGTTCATCCTCGGGCAGCTCATGAACAACAGCATGAAATACGATGCGACAGAGATCAGCGTCCGCGCAGAGGATACGCCGGAG
>JAGADP010000095.1 GCA_017828885.1 Oscillospiraceae bacterium
CCTGCCTCGTCAAAGACGAGATAGCCGTGCATCATCGCCGAGATGCCGAAGCCCGCTGTGGTCGTCAGCTTCTCACCGTACTGCGCTTCCACATTTTGCATCAGGCTGCGGAAGCAATCCTGCAAGCCCTCCTGCACCTCTGTGAGCGGGTACGTCCAGACGCCGTCCGCCAGCGTGTTCTGCCAGTCGTGTACGCCCTGTGCGAGCGGGGTATGCTCCTCACCGATGAGGACTGCCTTGATGCGGGTGGAGCCAAGTTCAATGCCGATACAGGTCTTGCCTGCACGGATCTGCTCTGCGGCCGTCATGTTACGCCCCCCTTTGGTACCTTTTCAGCAGCCGCGGAGGCATTGGCCTTCTTGCGGCGTGCAATGATGACGCTCTGTACTACCAGGAAGATGCAGAGCATTGCGGCGATCGTGATGCCCGTCCACCAGGCCTGATCGAGTCCGACCGATGCCACGATGTTCTTGATGAGCTCGAGCGAGAGTACGCCGAACAGCGTACCGATGATGTTGCCGACACCGCCGGTCAGCATCGTGCCGCCGATGATGGAGGACGCGATGGCATTCATCTCCGCACCCATTGCATGGGAGGGAGAACCGGAGCCGACATGCAGGAAGTAGACATAGCCGCCGATACCGGCGAGCAGGCCGCAGATCACGTAGGAAACGAAGGTCGTCCGCTTCACGTTGATGCCGAGCATCAGAGCGCTCTGCTTGTTGCCGCCGACTGCGTAGAAGTTTCTGCCGAGCTTAGTCCATTTGAGGACACAGAACAGTACGATGACGATCAGCAGCGCCACAATGACGCCGATCTCGATGGTCGCCGGGATGTACTTGCCCTTTCTCGTATAGGAACCGAGCAGCGGGAGAACGATGCGGAAATCCTTGAGTGCCACAAAGCTCTCATTTTCCACATTGAAGGGATTCGTGTGGACGATGGTCGTCATGCCCCGGGCAAAGAACATGCCGGCGAGGGTGACGATGAACGGCTGTACGTTCAGGTAGGCGATCAGGTAGCCCTGCACCACGCCGAATGCCAGGCCGATACCGACTGCGATCAGCATGGAGACAAACACATTGCCGCCGCCCTGGTCGAGGTATACGGCACAGCACATGGCAACGAGCGCCGTCACACCGCCGACGGAAATGTCAATGCCGCCGGTGATCATGACAAGGCTCATGCCGCAGGACAGGATGATCAGATACGCATTGGTGCTGATGAGATTCAGCATCTGCTGGGGTTTGCGGAAACCCTCACCGAGGATCAGGATGGAAGCGATGTACATGACCAGAAATACCGCGATCGTGATGGTCGTCAGCAGATTGGTGTCTGTCATGCGCTTGCCCGGATCCCGACGGAGGCCGTTGGATAGATTCAGCATAGATGGTTCCTCCGTTCAGGTCAGGTTTTTTCCGCCGATGCGCTGCCGTTGATCTTCTTCACGAGCGCAGAGAGCTTCTCTCTGACAGTCGGTGCACTCATCACAACGAGCAGGATGACAACAACTGCCTTATAGGCCGGCAGTGCTGCGGCGTTGACTTCAAATTTGTACAGTGTCGTCGTCAGGAACTGGATGACATAGGCACCGAGCACCGATGCGGCCATGTTGAACTTGCCGCCGCTGAGGGCGTTGCCGCCGAGCGCGACTGCCAGGATGGCATCCATTTCGATGTCCTTGGCGATAACGGAATAGTTGATGGTGGAGATACGGCTCACCTTGATGAGCGCTGCCACTGCGACGCAAAGGCCGAGCAGCACGTAGGTCAGGAGCTTGATGAGCTCCGGGTTCAGGCCATTCAGACGGGAGGTCTTCTCATTGATGCCGACCGACTGGACATAGAGACCGAGCGTTGTGAATTTCAGCACGAGCCACGTCACCACAAAGCACACAATGGCGATGAGGAACGGCGCAGGCACCGGGATGCCGGGGATGTAGTTGCCATAGTAGCTGAAGCTCGGATCCTTGACGATCGGGAGCTCATTGTTGTTGATCCAGGCGGCGATGGAACGTCCGGCCGTAAACAGGATCAGCGTCGCGACCATCGGCTGTATCTTGAAATAGGCCACCAGCGCTCCGTTGAAGGCGCCGAAGAGCATCGAAACGACGCAGGCGATCAGAAATGCCACGATGATGGGGGCCTGCATTTCCTCGGAACGGCTGTCCGAGCCGCAGAGTACCCGCAGCAGTACGCTGCCGCTGATGGCGATGGCGGCGCCGACGGAAATATCCTGTCCGCCGGAGGCTGCGGTGACGAGCGTCATGCCGATGGCAAGGATCGCAAGCTCCGAGCCGCTGTCGATGATGGAGATGAGCTGTCCGCTGAGAACAGGGTCACCGTTGGCGTTGTCCTTCAGCGTGATGCGGAAGAAGGAGGGATCCGCGATCAGATTGAACAGCGCCAGCAGCAGCAAGGCTGCAAACGGGATCAAAATCTGATTGCGGGAGATCTGCTGCCAGATCTGCGCCATTTTGTTATTCTGCACGGCTCTCACCTCCTGCGATGGTATTCATAACGGCTGTCTGGGTGAGCTGGTCGCCGGTCAGTTCGCCGACAAGCTTTCTGTCACGCATTACGAGCAGCCGCGAGCAGGTGCGGAGCATTTCGTCTGTTTCCGAGGAGATGAACGTGATGCTCATGCCCTCCGATGCCAGTTTCAGCACCAGCTTCTGGATCTCGACCTTGGTACCGACGTCGATGCCTCGTGTCGGTTCGTCGAGGATCAGGTATTTCGGATGGGTCAGAAGCCATCTGGCAAGGATGCACTTCTGCTGGTTGCCGCCGGACAGTGAGCCGATCGGCGTGTTATCCGAGGCGGTCTTGATGTCGAGGAGCTTGATGTATTCATCGGCAAACTCAACTGCCTTGGCTCTGGAAAACGGCTTGAAGAAGCCGGTCTTGACCTGGAGCGCCAGGATGATGTTATCCCGGACGGACAGATCCGCCACGATGCCGTCGCGCTTTCTGTCCTCCGGCAGGTAGGCGATGCCGTGCTTCATGGCCTCGCGGGGCTTGGTGATCTTGACGGTCATGCCGTCCATCATCACGGTGCCGCCCATGACCTTGTCCGCGCCGAAGATCGTGCGGACGCATTCGCTTCTGCCCGAACCGAGGAGGCCTGTGAAGCCGTTGACCTCGCCCTTGCGGATCTTGAAGTTGAACGGGCTGATGCCCTCGGTGCTGCACAGTCCCCTGCCCTCGTAGACGGGAACGCCACCCTTGTCGGTGTAGGCCGGTGCAGCCTCCTTGATGTCTGCCATGTCGTCGAGCTCCTTGCCGAGCATCTTGGAAACGAGCTGCACACGCGGCAGTGTTTCGATCTCGTACTCGCCGACGAGCGTGCCGTCACGGAGCACCGTGATCCGGTCGCAGACCTCGTAGACCTGGTCGAGGAAGTGTGTGACGAAGATGATGCCGACGCCGTCATTCCTGAGCTTGCGCATCAGCTTAAAGAGCTTGGCCACCTCGGATTCATCGAGCGAGGAGGTCGGCTCATCAAGGATGAGCACGCTACACTCCATGTCCACAGCTCTTGCGATGGCGACCATCTGCTGGACGGCGATGGAGCAGCTTGCAAGCTGCTGGGTCGCTTTTACGGCAATGCCGAGCGAATCGAGCAGCTCCTGCGCTCTTGCATTCATGCTGCGCCACTTGACGAACTGTCCGTCTCCGCGGCCGATGAAGATGTTCTCGGCAACGGACAGATTCGGGCATAACGATATTTCCTGATATACGGTGCTGATGCCGAGCTTCTGTGCCTCCTGCGGCGAATGGATCTGCACCGGACGCTCATGTCCTTTGAGCCAGATATCGCCGTCATCCTTGGTATGAACGCCGGTCAGCACCTTGATCAGCGTGGATTTTCCGGCGCCGTTTTCCCCCATAAGGGCGTGTATCTCGCCCTTGCGCAGTGTGAAATCCACGTTTTGCAGTGCCTTGACACCCGGAAAGGACTTATAGATCCCCCGTAGCTCCAGCACGGAACCTTCACGCATTTCGATCACCTCTGACATATATAGTGATAGGCATCTTTTGTACCCCTTTCTTCTGCTTTCGTCCTTGAAAGCAGAAGGTATTTAGCAGAGCCGTGCTCTGCGTCCCCAAATCTCCAGAACGACGCATCCACGTCATTTCTAAGGAGCGATCCCTGTGAAAATCGCATAAAGAAAGTGCGGGGGACATCAGGGCATTTCCCCACATGCCGCTCCGCACTTGTCTTATATTCAGTTGAAAGACCATCCCTTTGCTTTTCTGCGAAATGCAAAGGTGGTGCTTGCGGGGCTTCGCCCCGCACCCCAGCCTCTGAAACAAAGTTTACAGAGGCACCCCTTTAGGATCAGATGCCGTAGTTGTCTACGTCAGCCTGGGTGATGGTCGTTGCATCGAAGCCCTTCTCATTCATGATGATGGTCTTCTGGGTGAGCTTCTCACCGTTCTCGAGCTTCTGGATAACGTCCTTGATGTACTCGGACTGGAACGGATTGCACTGGCCGTCATAGTTCCAGTTCTGCTTGAGCAGCTCCTCGAGTGCCCACTTGTTGCAGTCAAAGCCCATTACAATGACATCCTTGCCGACGCCGTGGGAAATGTTTGCCTTGTCGAGTGCAGCAACTGCGCCCTTGGCCATGTCGTCATTCTCAGCGTAGATAACGTTGAAGGACTTGCCGGAGTCGATAACGGACTGTACGATCTGCTGTGCCTTCTCAGCATTCCACTCAGCGGTCTGCTGTGCAACGATGTTCCACTTGGAGGAATCCTCCTGTGCAGCAGCATCGAGCGCACCGGAGCGGCCCTTCTGTGCAGCGGAGCCCATTACACCCTGGATGTGGATAACTTCATACTTATCGAGGTTCTGGCTCTTGAGCCAGTCAACAGCGGTCTGGCCTTCCTTGTCCATATCGGAAACGATGGAAGCCTCATACAGGCTCTCGTCAGCGTCTACAGTACGGTCGAACAGGATGACCTTAACGCCTGCGTTCTGTGCTTCCTTCAGCACGCCGTCCCAGCCTGCGGTATCCGCAGCGGAGAGCAGGAGGTAATCCACCTCGTCCTGGATGAACTTCTGTGCATGGGTGATCTGCTCGTCGTTCTTCAGGCTGTATGCAAAGGAAGCGTCAAAGCCGTTCTCCTTGGTGAAGGTAGCCTTGAGATCCTTGTCGTTGGCAGTACGATAGCCGGACTCATTCGGGTCGTTGTTGATGATGCCGACCTTGATGAGATCGCCGGACTTACCGCCGCCAGAGCTACCGCCGCCGCCATTGGTGGCACAGCCGGTCAGCATTGCAGCACAGACGATCGTAGAGATCACGACAGCAACAAGTTTCTTCATTTTCATGGTTGATTCCTCCATATCATAAATATTTTTTGATCTGTGTTCGTTCACTAAGGATGGTTCTCAATCGCCCAATATCTTTTATGGCTATGGCTGGAGCGGTGCTCCCGCCATAGCCATCTGCTTCGGAAAGCAGCGGAGGAGGGTAATAATGAGTCATCCTTAACTTGTAATTACATTATATCTGAAAGGTTCGTACATTTATACCCAAAATATTATCAAAAACGTGCAATATTTTACGATGACCTGCCTATCAGCGCGTTTTTGATAAGGATTTGTCAATACATATCCGCGCAGTATGCGTTTTCCGATGGCCTTCCGGCAGTTTGTACAGTTGCCGGAAAACTGTCCCGGATATGCAAGCGGGGCCTTCCCTGCGGAAAGCCCCGTTCTAAATCATTTCCGCTACACTACATTTGTTGTATTCTTGTACTGGCGGGGCGTCTTCCCCGTGTACTTCTTGAAGATCTGGCTGAAATAGCGGTAGTCCTGGAAGCCGACCTCATAGGCGATCTCGTAGACCATCTTGGAGGTGCAGCACAGGAGCTGCTTGGAGCGGTCGATCCGTACCATATTCAGATATTCGGAAAAGCAGTAGCCTGTCTTTTTCTTGAACAGGGCACTGAAATAGCTCGGGCTCAGACCGATCTCGTGCGCGATACAGTTGAGCGTCAGATCCTCACGCATGTAGTTCTTGTCGATGAAACGGATCGCATTCCGGATCACGCCTGCGCGGCTGTCTCCGACGGCTTCGATCCGCCAGCGGATGCACTGCTCGAAGATGCCGTAGAGGTAGGCTGCCGTGCCCTCGATCGTAACGAGGTGCTGTTCCAGATCCTCCGGCTGTCCGAACTGTGCCGTGAATGTGCTGTCGCTGATGCCAAGCTCCCCCGCAAAGCTGCGGGCGGTCAGGTAAATGTCCGTGCTGATGTAAATACGCAGCACCAGCGAGCTCAGCTTCCAGAAACCAAAGGCCTCCAGGAGCTTGTCAAAATCCTCCTTGCAATGCTCCAGACCGGAGCTCCGGAGCATGTGCTCCAGTTGTTGAATGTCCGGCTTTCTTACTGTGCAGAACCCCTCTGCAGAAGACTGTTGAATCATCCCCGCACCCCCATGATCATGCATCTACCCCAGACGTATTATGTTGTGAGACGTAGCCTCACATCCCCGACTCCGAGAAACGGTCCCGGAGTTATATCTTTTTGACAGAGCTCCGGACGATCAGCTCCGGTACGATGATCTCGTCTCTCTGCTCCGAGGTACGGTGATCCATCATACCGATCAGCTTTCTGGCCGCAGCCTTCCCCAATTCGCTGTGAGGATGGTGTACCGTTGTCAGCGGCACCTCACAGATCGATGCATAGCGGGAATCGTCGATGCCCACAACGGACAGATCGTCCGGCACGCGGATCCCGTTTTCCTTGCAGAATTTCAACAGGTTGACAGCAAGCTTGTCGTTGTAGCAGACAACTGCCGTCGAGCGTTTGAGCAATTCGAGCAGCTTATCCTTGGCATAGTCAAAGATGCTGTTCCGGTCGGAGGTCGCAAACCAGAAGACATTGCGCTCCGAGAACGGGATGTTGTGCGCCAGGCAGCTCTCCATATAGCCGCTGTAGCGCAGATGTCCCTGGATGTCGTCGAGCACGAACATGCCCGCGATGCTCCTGTGGCCACAGCCGATCAGGTAATCCGTCACGACCTTGCCCGCGGCCTTGTCATCCATCGCAACGCACGGATAATTGCCCCACGGGTACTTGGCGTTGAAGAACACCAGCGGCACGCCGCCGTCATGCAGCTCCTTGTAGAGTGCGATGTTCGGGTTCGGCAGTGCGCTCTTGGACGGCTCCACGATCAGGCCGCACACGCCGGAGGACAGCATGCTCTCGAGCGCCTTGGTCTCCTCGAGCACCTGGTTGTGCGTGATCGAAAGCTGCATCGTATAGCCGGCATCCCCCAATACGCTCTCGATGCCGGTCATGATGTGCGGGAAGATGTAGTCGCTGAAATAGGTCGAGATCACGCCCACGCTCTTCTGGTTCAGCGGTGCCTGCTGTACCACAGGCTTTTCGCAGATGAACGTACCGTTGCCGCGTACACGGCTGATGATGTTCTCCTGTTCGAGATGCATCATGGCCTGTCTGACGGTCTGACGGCTGACGCCGTGGATCTCACAGAGCTGTTTCTCCGTCAGGAAGCGATCGTTTGGCTGGAGTCCCTCCGAGGATATATAATCCTTGACCCAATCCACGATCGCCATATACTTATAATTATTCATGCTTTTTCGCTGGCCTCCCCTATCCAGACTGTCACAGGCTCATGCGTCCTGTGAGGTTAGTACTATTGTACCATACAATTTTTCATTTGTAAAGACAAATTCAGAACAAATACTAAAAATATGTATACTCGAACAAACAGTGTGTAGCTTATTTGTGCATTTCGACGAATTCCCGATAGTTCATGTATACAAATCATAAAAACCATGCATTTGTCGCAAATGACCGACAGTCAAATTTGTATACACAAAAGTGACCATATAACAAAGGACTCTGACAAATGTCAGAGTCCTTTGTTATACAGCCTATTTGACTTGTTTTGGAGGCGCCAGCCGGATTTGAACCGGCGATCATGGTGTTGCAGACCAACGCCTTACCACTTGGCTATAGCGCCATATTTGGAGCGGATTACGAGGATCGAACTCGCTACCTCCACCTTGGCAAGGTGGCGCTCTACCAGATGAGCTAAATCCGCATATACGACCCGGATGAGACTCGAACTCACGACCTCCGCCGTGACAGGGCGGCGTTCTAACCAACTGAACTACCGGGCCATTGGTGGGGACTATAGGGCTCGAACCTATGACCCTCTGCTTGTAAGGCAGATGCTCTCCCAGCTGAGCTAAACCCCCACTAATGCCTTTTATTCCGTCAGCCGAACGCTGTCTGTCGACTATCAGTCCCCTGACGACGAAATTAATTATAACACAGCTTCC
>JAGADP010000096.1 GCA_017828885.1 Oscillospiraceae bacterium
CATTGCGTCCGGCGACAGCTACAACGACCTCGGCATGATCCAGGCCTCCAAGGCCGGCTTCCTGGTCCGCAGCACAGAGCAGATCAAGGCAGATCATCCGGAGCTGCAGGCCTTCGAGAGCTACGACGACCTGCTGAACGCCATCAAGGCGGTTCTTTGAGTTACAATTACAGAGGATGATGCAACGCAGCCGGCTGCGCCTGAAGCAGGGCCGGCTGTGTCTTTGTGAATGGAAAACTGATTTTTCTGCGCATGACTGCCGTGAAGCCGGCAGTTCATTTGGTGAATATCACTAAATGACAGATGTGCAATTATAATAGATTTCACAATCTTACTATTTTTTTACGGAATCAGTTTGACAAATGTGGAAAATGTGGTATAATATAAAGTAGGTATATGGCAGCAATGTGCCCATAGATATTTGCTGCGTACTATGGAAAGGAGCACTTGGCATGGCGAAGAATCCAAAACTGATCGCGATCACATCCGGTAAGGGGGGTACCGGCAAGTCGTCGATCTGCTACGGCATCGGCTATACACTTGCAAAGCAGGGCAACCGTACCCTGATTATCGAGCTGGATTTCGGCCTGCGTTGCCTGGACATCATGTTTGGCATGTCCGGCAAGGTGCAGTATGATCTGGGTGATGTACTTTCGGGCAAGAAGAAGATCCTCGATGCTGTTTGTGTCGTACCGACCGCCAGCAACCTGAATATCGTCTGCGCACCGAGAGATGCGTTTATGAAGGTGACCGCTGAACAGGTCGTTGAGATCTGCCGGAGCGTCCGTCAGTATTTCGACTATATCATCATTGATACCGGCGCCGGTATCAGTTCGCACGTATTCGACATCGTGGAGCAGGCTAACCTGATCCTTGTTGTGACCACACCGGATCCGATCTGTATCCGTGATGCGACAATGATGTCCGATGAGTTCTACAAGCGCGGTAACAAGCGCCAGAGACTCATCGTGAACAAGCTGTCCAAGAACGACATCAAGACCGGCATGATCACAAACCTTGACGAGATCATTGATACCGTCGGCATCCAGCTGCTCGGTGTCATCCCGGAGGACTTTGCGCTCAAGGAAGCTACCGGCAAGGGCACGCCCCTCTCGCCGACTTCTCCGAGTCTGGCAGCGTTTGATGCCATCTCCAAGCGTCTGACGGGTGAAACCATCCCGCTCTCGATCAAGTAAAACTTCGCGTTTCCCGCTATAAATTTCAATGGAAGGACTGATAAATTATGACAATCGCATTGATCGCACATGACGCAAAAAAAGAACTGATGGTGCAGTTTTGTATCGCCTACTGCGGGATCCTCTCCCGTTACAACCTCTGTGCGACCGGTACGACAGGCAAGGTCGTCAGCGAAGCGACCGGACTCCCTGTACAGCGTCATTACAGCGGTTCACAGGGCGGCGGTGAGCAGATCGGTGCCCGTATCTCCTGCGGTGAGATCGACGTACTGCTGTTCTTCCGTGATCCCAACAAGGCCAATACTGGCTCTGAGGCAGCAGATCTGACGCTCCTGCGGCTGTGCGACGTCCACAATGTTCCCGTTGCAACCAATATCGCCACTGCTGAGGCGCTGATCATGGCTCTCGACAGAGGTGATCTCGACTGGCGGGAAATAGGCAACCCCGAGCTGTAATCGGGTAAAAGCAACGATCAAACGTGAGATGAGGAATCAGGAATCGGGAATGAGTAATGGCATATTCGCCCAGCACGCGCTGCGTCATTCCCTGCTCCTTGTTCCTCATTGCGTGTTCATACGGAAAGGAATAGATCTATGTCAATTCTGAAAAGACCCAACGGCACCGAGGACATCCTCCCCGGTGCTTCCGCCGAATGGCAGGCACTTGAAAGCTTCCTGCGCGTCACCGCACACATCAACGGTTTCGAGGAGATCCGCATCCCGACCTTTGAGCAGACGGAGCTGTTCTCCCGCGGTGTCGGTGAGACGACCGATGTCGTGCAGAAGGAAATGTACACCGTTACAGCGAAGGAATCGACCTTTACGCTCCGTCCGGAGGGTACAGCCGGTACCATCCGTGCCATGCTGCAGAACGGTCTGCTGAATGAGGCACTCCCGCAGCGTGTGTATTATATTCTCTCCTGCTTCCGTCACGAGCGTCCGCAGGCAGGCAGACTGCGTGAATTCCACCAGTTCGGTGTGGAGATGGCAGGTTCCCAGGAACCGTCCGCAGATGCGGAGGTCATCTTCCTTGCCAACCAGATCATTACTGAACTTGGCGTGAAGGATGTGGAACTGCACATCAACTCCATCGGTTGCCCGACCTGCCGTAAGAAGTATCACGATGCGCTGCGTGCGTATTTTGCACCACACAAAGACGAGCTCTGCGAGACCTGTCAGGAGCGTCTGGACAAGAACCCGATGCGTCTCCTCGACTGCAAGAGCCCGATCTGCAAGGAGATCGGCAAGGATGCGCCGGTCATCCTCGATTATCTCTGCGAGGATTGCAGCACGCACTTTGAAAAGCTGAAAAAGAACCTCGACCTGCTGGGCATCGCCTATTCCGTTGACGCCCGTATCGTGCGTGGTCTGGACTACTACACCAAGACGGTGTTTGAGTTCGTGACGACCTCCATCGGTGCACAGGGTACGATCTGCGGCGGCGGCCGGTACGACGGTCTGATCGAACAGCTCGGCGGACCCGCAACACCGGCACTCGGCTTCGGCATGGGTCTGGAGCGTCTGCTGCTGACCCTGCACAACCAAAAGGCAGAGCCTCTGACGAAACCCGATCCCTGCTATCTGTACATTGTGCCGATGGGCGAGAAGGCCGCAGACAAGGCTATGGAAATGGTCGCAAAGCTCCGTACAGAGGGCAGTGCTGCACAGACGGATGTCATGGGCAGATCGCTCCGTGCGCAGATGAAGTATGCTGACAAGATCGGCGCCCGCTTCACAATGGTCATCGGTGACAACGAGCTCGAGCAGGGCGAGGCTGTCCTGAAGAACATGAAGACCGGTGAGAAGATCAACATGAAGCTGGATGATGATTTTGTTGATCACTTCTTTGACATCGAGATTGCCGACAGACTGGCGGCAGAAGAGACTTGAAGGAGGCAGCTATGCCAATCAAACGGGAACTGATCGAAAACACCAAGCAGTCACCGGAGTATCAAAAAGGCCTCGACCTCCTCATACATCCGGATGATTACGCAGAACAGGTCATGCTGGATTTTATCGGCTATTATTATGTCGTGACCATCCGGAGCGGCGGCAATGTGGAAGGACTGAATACATTTCTGCGTAGTATGTTCATCAAAGCGAAGAAGGATAATTCCGGATTCGTCAGCACGGATGAGGAAGCACTCGTCACGCTGTTCACCTATCTGGTCGGCAGGAATACCAAGGAATTCTTTGTGGCATTTCTGCATAACAGGGCTGAACGGGAACTCAGGGAAAACGAACCCAGTGAAGACTGAAACAAGATAAAACGGGGGCTCTGAAGGCGTTTGGGGCTCCGAAGTATGATAAGAAAGAGGAATCATTATGGCAGAATCTATGGGAAATCTTCGTCGCACCCACGGCTGCGGTGAAGTCACAGAGCCGGGCATGCAGGTCACTGTCGGCGGCTTTGTGCAGTACATGCGTAACAAGAACAAGGTCATCTTCATCGTACTGCGCGACCGCAGCGGTGAGGTGCAGCTCGTATTCAATGATGAGACAGACCGTGCCATCTTTGAAAAGGCCGCTTCTGTCCGCAACGAGTATGTCCTGCTCGTCAAGGGTACTTCCGTCACCCGTCAGGACATCAACCCGAACATGAAGACCGGCAATATCGAGATCATCGCGGAGGAGATCCGCATTCTGGCCAAGGCAGAGCCGACCCCGTTCCCGATCATGGATGAGATCAACGCCGGCGAGGAGCAGCGTCTGAAGTACCGCTACCTCGACCTGCGCCGTCCGGCGCTCCAGCAGAACCTCATCATGCGCCACAAGATCGCAAAGTGCGCAAGAGAGTACTTCTATGCCAATGACTTCATCGAGATCGAGACCCCGATGATGATGAAATCCACCCCCGAGGGCGCAAGAGACTACCTCATCCCCTCCCGTGTGCATCCGGGTCAGTTCTATGCGCTGCCGCAGTCGCCGCAGATCTATAAGCAGCTGCTGATGGTGGCCGGTATGGAGCGCTATATCCAGATCGCTCGCTGCTTCCGTGACGAGGATCTGCGTGCAGACCGTCAGCCGGAGTTCACCCAGATCGACCTCGAGATGAGCTTTGTCGATGTGGAGGACATCCTGGCACTGACAGAGGGCTTCGTGAAGAAGCTCCTCAAGGATGTGCTCGACAGAGATCTCGACACGCCCCTGCCCCGCCTGTCCTATGCCGAGGCAATGAACCGCTACGGCTCCGATAAGCCGGATACCCGCTTTGCCATGGAGATCCAGGATGTGTCTGAATTCGTGAAGGATACCGAATTCGGCGTCTTCAAGGGTGCCATCGAAGCAGGCGGCAGCGTCCGCTGCATCGTGGCAAAGAATGCCGCTAAGATCCTCTCCCGCAAGGAGATCGACAAGCTGACCGAATTCGTCCGCGGCATCGGTGCCAAGGGTCTGGCGTTCATCCGCTGGGCTGACGAGAAGCCGAACTGCTCGTTTGCGAAGTTCTTCACCGAGGAGCAGCTCTCTGACCTGCTCGGCAAGCTCGGCGCAGAGCAGGGCAATGTGGTGCTGTTCGTTGCCGACAAGAATTCCGTCGTGCTCCCGACCCTCGGCGCTCTGCGTCTGGAAGTCGCCAAGAAGCTCGACATCATCCCGGAGGACAAGCTGAATTTCCTCTGGATCACGCAGTTCCCGTTCTTCGAGTGGGATGAGGAGAGCCAGACATGGCTTGCGATGCATCACCCGTTCACCATGCCGGAGGACGAGTGCCTGCCCTTCCTCGAATCCGATCCGGGCAAGGTCACTGCAAAGGCCTATGATCTCGTGCTCAACGGCGTTGAGCTCTGCTCCGGTTCCATGCGTATCACGGACTATGAGCTGCAGGAGAAGATGTTCCGTGCGCTTGGTCTGACCGATGAGGAGATCGAAGCAAAATTCGGCTTCCTCGTGGAGGCTTATCACTACGGCGCACCGCCTCACGGTGGTCTGGGCATCGGTCTGGACAGACTGTCGATGGTACTCTGTCAGGCAGAGAGCCTGCGTGATGTCATCGCCTTCCCGAAGGTGAAGGATGCGTCCGAGATCATGAGCCAGTGCCCGTCCCCTGTCGAGAAGGAAAACCTCGATGTTCTGGGCATTGCTGTCAAGGAGCAGCCTGCTGAATAAGCGGGGAGAAAATACACTATCAACGCATGAACAAAATGATCCATTAAGGGAGTACCCGGTGTGCGTCTGCCAGCGAGGGCTCCCCGTCCCCCGTTCTACAATTACGGAACGGGGGTTTTTCATAAGATCCTATCATCATATAGAAATCACCCACAAAGCATACACAAATGACACATCCTTGTGCTACAATAGAACCAGAAAGGAGGGAACGCCATGCACATCCTGCTCATTGAGGACGACTTGCAGATCTGCGAGGTCACGGAGAAGTACTTCACCGACAAAGGCGCGCAGATCACCACGGTGCAGAACGGCGCCGATGCGCTCCGGCGCGTGGAAATGGGGCTGGACGGCTTCACGCTCGTGCTACTCGACATCATGCTGCCCGGGGCGGACGGTTTTACGATTCGCCGGACCATCCGAAGGTACAGCGACATTCCTGTGCTGTTCATCACCGCAAGAGGCCGGGAGGAGGATATCCTCCACGGCTATGACCTCGGGTGCGATGACTATATCGTCAAGCCGTTTCTGCTGTCGGCGCTCTATGCCAAATGCTGCGCCATCGAAAAACGGCAGACGGGCGGCTCTGATCACGTTCTGACATGCGGCGCCATTTTGCTCGATACACGGAAGCTCACCTGCTATGTCGATGGCACCGAAGTCGAGCTGACGCAGAAGAGCTTTCAGATCCTGCGCTATCTCATGCAGCATCAGGGCTGGGTC
>JAGADP010000013.1 GCA_017828885.1 Oscillospiraceae bacterium
ATAATCCTTCGAGGGATCCGTCATCGTGCCGCAGATCAGAAACACACCGCCGAGGAACATGCCAATGCTGTTGGTCGGCAGATTCCGCATGTCGATCCGGCGTTCCTCATGGATGTGGAACCGGTGCCGGATGGTCGTCACCGCCTCCTCGCCCGTGATGCGGTAGATGTGGAGCACACCGCCGTCCTTGCGGGGGCGGCTCTCGATCGTCAGCGGAACAGAGGCGCCGAAAACGGTCTTCATCAGCACCGGGAACACGGCATCAAAGATCTCGCTCTCACTTTTCAGCACGATCTCGGTGCGGGTAACGGTGCGGCCGTACAGCAGCATACCATACAGGCAGGCAAAACGCCTGTCGTGATCGTTGATCGTTTCGCGGATGCAGGAACGTACCTGATCGGAAAATGACATGCTGCTCCCTCCTTCTTATGGTTTGTCCTTGGCAATATCGCGGTGCATCTTATGCACATGGTACCCCTCCTGGATGAGCTTATCGCCAAGCAGCTCTGCAAAAGTCACAGAGCGATGCTTGCCGCCGGTACAGCCAAAGGATACCACGACCTGACTCTTCCCCTCCGCCACATAGAGCGGGATCAGGAAGGTCACCAGATCCACGATCTTATTCATCAGTGTCTTGGAATTCTCAGAATCCATGACAAAATCCTGAATGCACTTCTCGGTGCCGTTATGCGCTTTCAGCTCCGGTATATAATACGGATTCGGCAGACAGCGCACATCGAAGATCAGATCCGACTCTCTCGAAACGCCATACTTATAGCCGAAAGAGGTCACCTTGACCTGGAGCGAATCGGAGTTGTTCTCAAGGAACACGTTCCGGATCTCCTCGCCGAGCTGTGCAGTGCTCGTCTGCGAGGTGTCGAAATAATAATCCGCATTGGCACGGAGTGAACGCATCATGTGGCGCTCCTGCCGGATCGCATCCCGGAGGGAATTGTACTTATCCGCAAAAGGATGCTTGCGGCGTGTCTCCTTGTAGCGCTTGATGATGACGTCCTCACCGGCCTCCATGAACAGTACCTTCATGTCCACCTGGGATTCTGTCCGCAGGATATGCAGCGCCTCGTCGATCTCTGAAAAGAGCTCGCCCGTCCGGATGTCCATTGCAACTGCGACCCGATCCAGCGTACCGCTTGACTGATCGCAGAGATCGAGGATCTTCGAGATCAGGAACGGCGGCAGATTGTCGATACAGTAATAGCCAATATCCTCCAGCACGCGCATGGCGGTGGACTTGCCCGAACCGGACATGCCGGTCACGATGATAAGCTTCATGGATCAATCACTCTCCCACTTTACATTTCCAAGCAATACTGGCTCCAGATCGAGTACTGTTCCGGTATCTGCCTTGACTTTTTCACGTACTTGTCTGCAAAGCTCCGTCACATCGTCACAGGTCGCATCGAAGCGATTCACCACGAAGCCGGCATGCTTTTCGCTCACCTGCGCGCCGCCATAGGTCAGACCTTTCAGGCCGCACTGGTCGATCAGCGCCGAAGCGTAGCCGACCTTCGGACGCTTGAAGGTGCTCCCGGCGCTCGGGTAGTTGAGCGGCTGCTTCTCGCTGCGGCGTTTCAGGAGCTCCTGCATCTTGGCGGAGATCTCCTCCCGGTTGCCGGGGGCAAGCTTCACCGTCACAAACAGGATGACGTTCCCCGGATGATCCGTGAACCAGCTATGCCGGTAAGTCAGTGCAAGCTCTTCCGCTGTCAGCGTGTGGAGCTCGCCGTCCTCGTCCATGTACTCGCAGGAGGTCACGATCTGGGACATCTCATAGTTATAGGCACCTGCATTCATGAACAGCGCGCCGCCGACCGTGCCCGGGATGCCCGAAAGCCCCTCCATACCGGTGAGCCCGAACTCCTCGGCGATCTTTGCCGCCTTGACGAGGGATTCTGCGGCACCGAGCTTCAGCACACAGGTAGCTTCCACGGGAGCCTGGAGCTCCGTGCCATCCTCATTGACCATCTCGCAGTTTGTGAACGTACCATCGAGATGGATGATCAGTCCTCTGTAGCCCTCATCCGAAGCCAGGACATTGCTCCCCCTGCCCATGATGAAGTACGGGAGCTTCTCTTCCTTGCAGAAGCGCAGAAGGGCGCTGAGCTGTGTTTTCAGTGAGACATTCACCCAGTAGTCCGCCTTGCCGCCGATGCGGAAGGTCGTATGCTCCGACAGCGGCACCTGCTCCAGCAGCTCCATCTCATAGCGGTCGCAGAGCTCCAACAGCTTCTCTCTCATAGCAGCCTCCTGAAATCAATATAATGCGTCGTAATCCTTGACAGTCTCCGTGGATTCCATATCCATGCCCAGACGGTCGAGCAGCTCGGTCGCTGCATTGTAGCCCATCTTCTTCTGGCGGTTGTTCATCGCAGCGACCTCGAGGATGACGGCCAGGTTACGACCCGGCTTGACCGGAATAGTCAGCGACGGCACCTTCACGCCGAGGATGGAAACATACTGCGTATCCACGCCCATGCGGTCGTAGATCTTCTCCGGATTCCAGAGTTCCATCTCCACCACAAGATCGATCTTCTCGGTCACTTTTA
>JAGADP010000097.1 GCA_017828885.1 Oscillospiraceae bacterium
ATTTCGATGTGCTCTGGAAGAATACCGTTGACTTCTTCCGCACGCTCGATATTCCGGTACGCACACTCGAGTGCTGCTCCGGTGACCTGGCTGACCTCAAGGTGAAGAGCCTGGATGTTGAGGCGTGGTCTCCGAGACAGCAGAAGTACTTCGAGGTCGGCAGCTGCTCCAACCTCGGCGATGCGCAGGCAAGACGCCTTGGCATCCGCGTAAAGGATGCGGACGGCAAGAAGTATTTCGCTCACACGCTGAACAATACCGTTGTGGCTCCGCCGAGAATGCTGATCGCGTTCCTCGAGAACAACCTGAACGAGGACGGTAGCATCCGCATTCCTGTGGCACTGCGTCCGTATATGGGTGGTCAGGAAGTTATCACCAAGAAGTAAGATATGGTTTTAGACCTCCCCTGAACGTAGTTCAGGGGAGGTCTTCGGTGTTCAGGGACCTTTGGTCCCTGAACACCGACTATGCTATACTAAAACACCCCCTGAGTGCTTGCTCAGAGGGTGTTTTGGCATATTATGGTAAATATAGATTGTTTCATGTGAAACATCAGTCAATGGGGGTGGCGGTGCCGGTGCGGATGGTCTCACGGGTGCCGTCATCATGCTCGACGATCAGGCCGGCGTCATCAGCGAAATCGACAGCAAGGGCGGTTTTCTGTGTGCCGTTCGACAGAAACTGCACATGATGCCCGAGGGTGCAGGAGTTCTGCTTGTAGATCGGGAGATATGTCCGGCTGGGGAGCTCGGCGATGAGCTGTTCGAGATGCAGGAGAATGCCGACGATGAGGTCGGCACGGTGCAGCCGTAGGCCTGTATCGGTGAGGATGTCAGTCACGATGGGGCGCAGTTCCTCGGGCAAATTGGGATCGGGAGTCAGGTTGATGCCGATGCCGATGATGAGGTAGTCCATTTTCAGGAGCTCGGCGTTGAAGGCGCCTTCGGAGAGAATGCCGCAGATCTTTTTGCCGTTCAGGAAGAGGTCGTTGACCCATTTGATCTGCGACTGGATGCCGAGATCGGCGAGGGCGAGGTATACGGCGGATGCGGTGCAGGCAGTGACGGCCATCATGTCGGTCAAAGGCAGATCCGGGCGCAAGAGCACGGACAGGTACATGCCGCCGGCGGGGGAGTGGAAGCTCTTGCCGAGGCGGCCTTTTCCGGCGGTCTGGCGGTCGGCGATGACGACGGTACCGGCGGGGGCACCTGCTGCGGCAAGCTCTTTCAGACGGTTGTTGGTGGAATCGAGCTCGGGGAAATGGTGGATCTGGTAGCTTGTACGGGCGTTTGTCAGGCGCTTTTCAAGCTGGACAGGGAGGAACAGGTCGCCGGCGTTTTGCAGGGAATAGCCGCGGTTCGTCACGGCTTCGATCTCGCAGCCGTCTGCTTTGAGCTGCTCGATGGCTTTCCAGACGGCGGTGCGGCTGCATCCAAGCTCCTTGGCAAGGGCTGCGCCGGAGAGATAACGGCCTTCTGCTTGCAGCAGCGCCTGGAGGACTTTGTCTTTTGTTTGCATTTGCTCACTTCCTTTGCATCCATTATAACACAGATGGGAGCAATTTGCAAGGGATTCACACAATTCCGGGCAAGGGCATAGACTACAGGAGAAGCGGAGGTGTTCACTGTGGTTGGTGCTTGTTTGTTAGCGTTTGCGGTGAGTGTGGATATTTTCTTTGCAGCGATGGGGTGCCGGATGAGTGGGATCCTCATTCCGAAACGAAGCGCGGCGCTGGTCAGTGCGTTTGATACGGCTGTCATGGGGCTGGCGCTGCTGTTCGGGGGATGGCTGGGGCGGCATGTGTCGGTGCGGCTGTTTGAGCTGGGCGGTGTGCTGCTCATCGGGGGCATGGGCTTTGCGCAGATCGCGGGGGAGCTCCTGAAAGGGTTTATGCGGCGGAAGCAGCGGATCCGGCGTCATGCGCTGGGGCTCGTCATTGATATCTGTATCGACGAAACGGCAGCGGATACGGACGGTTCCAAGGTGCTCGGGATTCGGGAGGTGCCGGCCTATGCGGCAGCGCTGTCACTCGATGCGCTGGCGGCGGGGATCGTGGCGGGGTTCGGGTTGCAGGAAGGACTGCTCTGCATGGGGCTGATGCTTGTGATGGGGTTTTTGTTCACGCTCTGGGGGAATCGGGCAGGGCATCTGTCGGGGAAGTGGCGGATGGTCGGCGGTGGGCTGCTCATTGTGATGGCGTGCCTGCGTTATAGCGGTGTCCTATAGCCTGCAATAGATTTCTTGTAGCATGGAATGTATTGCCAGAAGGGGAAAGCTATGTTATAATATAGATACAGTCTATAGCAAAACATGATCCCGACTGCGTGACTGAAAGAGCGGGATAACAGAAAGGAAGTTGTACTATGAGAATTGAGACCAAATGCGTTCGTGAGGGCTACAAGCCGAAGAATGGTGAGCCGGGTGCGCTGCCGATCTACCAGAGCACCACGTATGTGTTCGACTCCACGCAGCACATCGCTGACCTGTTTGACATGCCGACGGAGTACATGTATTCCCGTTTTGCGAATCCGACCGTGGATGCCGTCGAGAAGAAGATCGCTGCCCTCGAAGGCGGTGTGGCTGCGATGTGTACCAGCTCCGGTCAGGCGGCTTCGATGCTGTCTGTGCTGAACCTCTGTAATGCCGGTGACAGCTTCCTGGCGGTCAGCTCGCTGTACGGCGGCACAGTCAATCTGTTTGCGGTATCGCTGAAGAAGCTCGGTATCGAGTGCATCTTCGTGGATCCGGAGGCAGATGAGGCGACGCTCGAGGCTGCCATCAAGCCGAACACTCGTCTGGTATTCGGTGAGACGCTGGCAAATCCGGCACTGAATGTGTTCGACATTGAGCGCTTTGCAAATTTTGCGCATAAGCATAACATCCCGCTCATCATTGACAACACCTTCCCGACCCCGATCCTGTGCCGTCCGATCGAGTTCGGCGCGGACATCGTGGTACACTCCACCACCAAGTACATGGACGGCCATGCACTGCAGGGCGGCGGCGTGATCGTGGATTCCGGTAACTTCAACTGGGCAAACGGCAACTTCCCTGACTTTACTGAGCCGGACGAGAGCTATCACGGCGTTGTATATTGGGATACCTTCGGGAAGATGGCGTACATCATCAAGGCAAGAATGCAGCTCATGAGAGACTTCGGCTGCTATCCGGCTGCGAACTCTGCGTTCCTGCTGAACCTCGGTCTGGAGACGCTATCCGTTCGTATGGAGCGCTACTGCAAGAATGCGCTCAAGGTCGCTGAGTACCTGAACAGCAGCGAGGATGTGGAGAGCGTTTCCTATCCGGGTCTGCCGACTGACAAGTACTATGAGCGGGCGCAGAAGTATCTGCCGGACGGCTGCAGCGGCGTTATCTCGTTCTGCATCAAGGGCGGCCGCGAGCGTGCAACGAAGTTCATGGATGCGCTCCAGATGGCGTCCCGTGAGGTGCATGTAGCTGACATCCGCACCTGCGTTCTGCATCCG
>JAGADP010000098.1 GCA_017828885.1 Oscillospiraceae bacterium
CTCAGGCAACTGATGAGACTCAGGCAACTGACGAGACTCAGGCAACTGACGCAACCGAGCCGACTCAGGCAACTGACGAGACTCAGGCAACTGACGCAACCGAGCCGACTCAGGCAACTGACGAGACTCAGCCGACTGACGCAACTCAGCCGACTGACGCAACTCAGCCGACTGACGAGACTCAGCCGACCGAGGAAACTCAGCCGACCGAGCCCGCAACCTATGCAGTTCTGTGGGATATCCAGGATGGCGTTATCGCTAAGCCGGGCGACACCAAGGTAGCTGTTAAGGTATTCGTAGAAGGCGACACAATGCTCAACTCCTTCAAGGCTGGCGTGAAGCCGGATGCAAATCTGACTTACAATAGCTTTGAGCCGAGCACTGCTTACGGCAGCTGGATCAATATCATCGGCGGTGCTGTTGATGGTCAGGTGAACTTCGCTGGTTCCCTGTCTGACGGCGCACTGGCAGGCGGCTACCATGACGTAGCTGGCTCCAACGGTGTTGTATTCACCATGTACTTCGATGTACCTGCTACTAAGGCTGACGGTACTGCATTCGAGAACGGCGATAAGCTCCCGATCGTTTGGGATTCCAGCATGTTCGAGATCGGCAGATCCGATGGCGCAACTGTAGTTCCGACTCTGGCTGATGGCTACATCATCCTCGAGTTCGACGACGTTGTAAACTATGAGTACACATTCGTTCCGAATGGTACTGGTTCCGACAAGTTCTTCTTCGCACACGATCCGAGACCGTTTAACCTCGGTGACTTCGATGGCAAGCTGTATCGCCAGGGCGTTCGCGCTGACGGCACCAAGATCGGTGAGCCTGTAGAGATCATGCTGAGCACGGTTGACATCGTAATGTCCGCAGTTGGTACTGATCTGACAAATCCGAAGGCGATCTACGAGAGCAAGGGCGAGCCGTATTGCTGGCTGCCGCTGCAGGCTAAGATCACTGAGGTAATGCCTGATGGTACCAAGATCGAGGGTCTCCTGACGCCTGAGACTGGCTTCAATGCTAATGTCTTCATCGGTGTCAAGGGTGATACAAACCTCGACGGTATCTGCAACGCTTCCGACGCAGCTAAGGTCCTGATCTACGCTGCAGAGGTTGGCGCAAGCACTGATCCGGCATCTGTAAAGATCGCTGCTGATGAGAAGCTCGAGAACTTCGTATACTTCCTGTCCGATGTAAACGGCGAGTCCGAGGATCACGGCGCAACCAGCAACTCTGCTTCCGCAGATGATGCTGCTGTAAACGCTTCCGACGCTGCACTCCAGCTCATCTATGCTGCTGCTGCCGGCGCAAGCACTACAGGCACCGCAAACTGGGCAACAGATGCATTTGCTTCTGGTGCAAAGCTTCCGAAGTACACCAACGACATCCACGAGTGGGAAGTAGCTCACTCCTAAGCACGACCCAATAAAAGAACCTCCCGAAAGGGAGGTTCTTTTTTGTGGTGAGAGGCTTAGAAAACGATTTCGGAAAGAGAGTGTGAGACGTAGACGGGCACTTTGATAGCAGGATCGTAGAATATTTGATACACGATACACAGCAAGGATAGTCATTTGTATAAAACTATTGACAAACTGTGAAGTTTGTGTTAGAATAGAACTGTGAAAATGAATATATTGCTGAAAATGGATCGTTATGAAAATGGAAGATGGTATTACGGAAACGTCCTCACAGGTGTTTGGTTCCTGTGGGGACGATCCAAAGAAACAGGGGGGGCTTTTCAATGAAAAAGCAAACAATCCGCCGCATCCTGGCAGCCGTGACGGCGCTGGGCACTGTGGCAGCCGCAATGCCTGCGGCAACAGTCAACGCCGAGCTCGTGGAGGACGCAAAGGTCGTCTATGAGACGGACTTCGAGGACGGCGATACGTCGCATTTCGCACCGAGAGGTGAGGACGACACGTCTGTGCTCAAAGTGGAGGAGGACGCCGATGCCGGTTCCAAGGTCATGACCATCACCGAGCGCTCTGAGGGCTGGAACGGCCCTGCGATGCAGCTCGATGACATCTGTGAACCGGGTGTCAAGTACATGGTCTCCGTCAAGGCGAAGGCGAAGTGGTACAACTCGATCAAGGTCAGCCTGCAATACACGGCTGACGGCTCCGATCAGCCGAGCTACGGCAACCTGAAGGCCATCCAGAGCCAGGGCGAGTGGGTCAGCTTTGAGGACGTCAAGTTCAGCATCCCGGCGGGCGTTCACGATGTGTTCGTCTATGTCGAGGGTGATGACAAGGCGGATCTGGCGATCGACGATTTTTCGCTGAAAACCGCGCCGGTCTATGGCATCGAGGAGGACATCCCGGGGCTGAAAAATGTTTATGCGGACTATTTCAAGATCGGTACGGCCGTCACCGAGGGCGAGCTGGCGCCGAAGTCCACGCAGCAGCTCATTCTCAAACACTTCAACAGTCTCACGCCCGGTAACGAGCTGAAACCCGAGAATATGCTCGACCAGAAGGCCTGCCAGGCTGAAGCTGCGGATGGCGACAACACGCAGGTCGTAGTTTCTCTGAAAAGCAATGCGCGCTCGATCCTGAATTTTGCGCGGGATAATCACATTCCTGTCCGCGGTCATACGCTCGTATGGCACTCCCAGACACCGGGCTGGTTCTTCAAGGAGGACTATACCCTCGAGGGCGACTGGGTCGATGAGGATACCATGCGCAAGCGTATGGAGAACTACATCAAGGGCGTCATGGAGGTCATTGCGGAGGAGTACCCGGATGTTGAGTTCTATGCCTGGGACGTTGTGAACGAGGCATGGACAGACGGCGGCGCCCCCAGAGACGGCGGTACCTACGACGAGGACCGTGAATCCTCCGGCTGGGTCAAGGTCTATGGCGATAACTCCTTCATCAAGGATGCATTCACCTTTGCCAGAAAGTACGCACCGAAGGGCTGCAAGCTTTATTACAACGACTTTAACGAGTACATTCAGGGCAAGACCGAGGCTGTCATCAAGATGGCAACCGAGCTCAAGGAGGAAGGCCTGATCGACGGCATCGGCTTGCAGTCGCACCTGAATGTCATGAACTATGGCTCCGAGGAGCCGTTCCCGATGGCCGTTCACTATGGCTCTGCACTGGACAAGTACTGCCAGACCGGTCTGGACATCCAGATCACGGAGCTCGATGCGACGCTGGCACAGGATATGCCTGTGACCGATGCGCTGCTTGAACTCCAGGCGAAGTACTATTCCGACATCATGGATGCCATCGTCCGCAATAAGGACAGCATCTCTGCGGTGGTATTCTGGGGCACGACCGATGACCAGAGCTGGCGTGCATGGGGCAGCCCGCTGCTGTTCGATGAGCAGTATGTGGCAAAGCCCTGCTTCCACTCCATCATTGACGGCATCGAGTACACCGAGCCGGAGCCGACAGAGCCGAAGCCCACAGAGCCCAAGCCGACTGACCCGAAGCCGACCGATCTGGCGCCTTCCGAGACCGATCCGCTGCCCGGTACGATGTACGGCGACGTGGACGAGAGCGGCAAGGTGGACATCCTCGACGTCATCACGCTCAACAAGAGCCTGATGGTCGGCGAGAAGCTCACCGCACAGGGCAAGATCAACGCCAATGTGGACTGCAAGGGCGATAACCCGGACGAGACGGATGCGCTCAACATCCTGAAATTCGTGGTGGAGATCATCTCTGACTTCGCTGAGGTGCAGTAAGGAATCGTCTCAATAACCTGCGGGTGCAGGGCGGTCACCGCCCTGCCGAGGAGGGTTTAGGGAGGGCGAGTAGCCCTCCCTGAGTCGGCGATAGCCGACTGACAGCAGAAAAATATGGTCGAAAATGTCAGATGCTGTAGAACTACGGCATCTGATTTGACTTTTTTCAAGATATATGGTATAATAGTTACATTATCAATGTCTGCATGGGCGGACAGTTTATGAGGTGTAATACATGATATTGAAAAAAAGGATACTGCCGCTGCTGCTGAGCCTGGTGCTGCTGCTGCCGCTATGTATCGCAGATTGGCAGCTGGTGAAGGCCAAGGCTGTCGATAAAAACGGACTCATGCACGGCGTGGATGTCTCCGCCTATAACGGGGTCGTGGACTGGCAGCTTTTGGCGGGAAACGGCATCGACTTCGTCATCCTGCGAGGCGGCAAGCTGCCCTCCGAGAAGGATGAATACTTCGAGGATGACCAGTTCGACATCAACTACGAGGAAGCGCGCAAGGTCGGCCTGAAGGTCGGCGTCTACATGCGCTGCGGTGCTACGAGCTGGGAGAAGTTCGAGGAGGCTGTCAACCTCTATATCGAGACGATCAAGGACAAGGAGTACGACTTCCCGGTGTTCCTCGATGTCGAGGAGGATGCACAGCAGAAGCTCGGCAAGGAGGTCATGACGCAATACACGCTCGACGGGCTTGCCATGATCGAGGAGGCCGGCTATAAGGCGGGCGTTTATGCCAACCTGAACTGGTTTACCAACTACATCGACCGCGATCTCCTCGAGGAGAAGGGCTATCCGCTCTGGCTGGCGCGGTATACCCACGATTATACCAGCAATGATTTCAGTGACCACTATTTCATGTGGCAGTATTCCAACAAGGGGCAGCTCGCCGGCAACGGCAAGGGTGCAACGGCCATCGACCTCGACATCTGCTATGTGGATCCGAACTATGCGCCGGAGCGCTTCATGGAGAAGGACAACTGCCTGGACGGCTATCTGCCGCTGCATGTGTTCCCGTCCTCCGATGAGGAGCAGACGGCCTGCTATATGGACTGCAAGACGCCCATCAGCGGCGCGACCATCACACCGACGACCGAGTGCGTCATCCAGGAGGTCTATACCAACGGCTGGTGCCGGTTCTTCTACATCACCTCCGAGGGGCGCAGGGTCGGCTATCTGCCGCTGAACAAGCTGCTCGGCGAGATGCTGCCCGATGCGACCGAGGAGATCACCTCTCCCGGCATCGTGCCGACCTATACCAGGAGCGGGATGACGCTCCGTGCGGGAAGCCTTGCGCGGCGCGACGTCTGCCGCGTGACGAAGCGGAACGAGAACGTGGTGCAGCTCGTGTACCCGGTATCGGACGGCTTCAAGCTCGGCTGGGTAAGCAAGGACGAGTGGGAGCTCTCCTATCTGCTGCTGCTCCAGGATGCGCTGCACAAGCGCGTGACGCTGACGGAGAATGAGCTCTACTGCGTGGACTGCAACAATGACGGCATCGCGGACGTGTTTGACCTCGGGCTGATGCGGCGCAATCTGCTGAGCGGCGCGGTCGCCAATCCGGATTCCAAGGAGTCGAAGGTGGCGAATTACCTCGCGAATATGACCTTGCAGGAGAAGGTCTACCAGCTCTTCATCGTCACGCCGGAGAGCCTGAACGGGACAACTTCCGCTGTGACCAAGAGTGATGCCACGACACAGGCGGCGCTCCAGGAGAAACCGGTCGGCGGTATCATCTACTTTGCGCAGAATCTGAAAAGTGAGTCGCAGGTCAAGGGCATGATCAACAATGCACAGACGTATGCCAAGGATTCCCACGGCACCGGGCTGTTCATCGCGGTGGACGAGGAGGGCGGCAGAGTCGCCCGTGTGGCAAGCACCCTCGGCACGACGGCCTATGACCCGATGGCGACCTACGGCGCGAAGGGCGATACGGCGGCGGTACAGGCGATCGGCGAGGACATTGCGGCGGATATTGCACAGTTCGGCTTCAATGTGGACTTTGCGCCGGTGGCGGATGTGGACATCGACCCGAACAACGAGCTCGGCGACCGCATTTTCAGCGACGATCCGGCTGTCGTATCGCAGATGACGGCGGCGATGGTGACAGGGCTGCAAAAGAGCGGCCAGGTCAGCGCGACACTCAAACATTTCCCCGGTCTCGGCGCCGAGAACGGCAACACGCACAACGACAAGGTATGCCTCATCACGCGCTCACTCGATGAGCTGCGGGAAACGGAGTTCAAGGCCTTCCAGGGCGGTATCCGCGCGGGCTCGGACTTCGTGATGGTCGGCCATCAGACGATGAGCTGCGCAGGGGACGACCTGCCCTCCGACCTGTCCTACACGGTCATGACGAAGTGGCTTCGTAATGAGCTGGCCTATAACGGCATCATCGTGACGGATTCGCATACGATGAACACCATCACGGCCAATTATTCCGCGGGTGAGGCTGCAAAGGCCTCCTTTGCGGCGGGTGCGGACGTCATCCTCCTGCCGAAGGATCTGGATGCTGCCTTCACGGAGATCTACAAGGCTGTCCGCAGCGGTGAGATCCCGGAAAGCCGCCTGAATGACAGCGTGCGGCGCATTCTCCGGGTCAAGGAAAAGTACGGATTGCTGGAATAATACGACATGGAAAGCAGGCTCCGCACGGTGCGGGGCCTGCTTTTTGCCGGGGCGGACGAAATATTTCGGAGCCCTCTCCAAAGAATACATTCGACTGGCGGGATAATTTGGCGTTTTGTATAAAAAAGTGCATGCAATCTTGTATGCAAATGCACCTGAAAGCGAAAAATTCACTTGACATTTATAATAAAGTGTGATAAAATAGAGAATGTAGTATAGCAGCTATGCTATACACTTCTGTTGTGCGTGGTGCACGGCAGACGGGGTGTAGGATTTGCCGGAAAAAAAGAGGTTCCGGTGCCCCGAAGCGTCGAACCGAGAGAAGGAGTGTTTGATTATGAATAAGAGAATGAGAAGAACCGTTATGACGGCAGCGATCAGCGCTTCGCTGGCAATTTTCGGCTGCGGTACCGCACTGGCTGCAAATGCAGCTGAGACCGGCACGGCTTATGTTTACCTCGTGGATGAGGCTGAGAACGGTGCCTGCTACATGGGCAGCGGCAACAGCGCCAACACGATCACTTCCGGCGTAACTGAGGCTACCATCGACAAGGACGGCGACTATACCGTAACCATCGACGGCGCTACCATCAGCGAGTTCAAGAAGCTCAAGCTGTATGTTGTCGGCACCGAGAATACCAAGAATGCGACTATAACTGTCAAGGAGCTCACAGTCAATGACAAGGCAGTTGCCCTGGAGGAAACTCCGGAAGTGAAGGCTTCTGACAATAACTTCTATGCTGATTTCTGGGATATTGACGGCGCAAAGCTCTTCGACCGCACAGCGGATGATATGATGAACGTCAGCAAGGTGTCCATCTCTTTCACCGTTGCAAATTGGCCGGTAGAGGAGGAGTCTTCTGAGGTTTCTTCTGAGGCATCCTCTGAGGCATCTTCCGAGGCATCCTCGGCAGCTTCTTCTGAGGCATCTTCCGCAGCGTCTTCCTCTCAGGCATCTTCTTCCTCCGCAGCTTCGAGCGAGTCCAACACGGCTACCGGTGATTCCGGTGTCAACGGTCTGGGCGCGATCGCACTGGCAGCGGCCGCTGTTGCATGCGTTGGTGCAGTTGCAGCAAAGAAGAAGGACTAAGTTCAGAAACTGGAAGGCAATTGGTATTGTGCCGCTGCTTGTCCTGTGTGATCGTTGACGGATGAGCAGTTGAAAGATGTTCATAAATGAAATAAGCACGGCTCTTTGCTCAGTTATACAAGGTGTTGTAGAACGGAAAGGGCTGTGCTTATTGTTATAAGGAGGGGCTGACGTTGAGAATAACGCGGATGAAGAGGGCGCTTGCATTTGTGCTGGCCGGCGCCACACTGATGCTGACAGCCTGCGGCAAGCTGCCGGAGGCATTCCCGGGTATCAGTGAAGATCCGACCATCGTGAATATGAATGACCGCTATGAGGTGAATGTGTTCTTCCAGAACAACGAGAACACCTATGCGCTTTCCAAGGGCGGGACGGCGTTCGGTTTCATTGAGGACTGGACGGCGGCGGTCAATGGTATGATGTATATGGATACCTCCAGAACGTATATCACGGACTATGATCCGGCTTCCCAGCAGTTCAGCCTGACAGAGTACGACCGTGCAAAGTTTGACAATCTCCAGTGGGAGGAGGCGCGCAAGCAGTACGCGCCCGGCGGCAGCCATGCTGACGACGACAAGAGCTTCTATGTCATGGAGGGCAAGAACGGCATCCCTGCCGATACGGGCAAGGGCGATGCCTACGATGCGCTCCGGCAGAACGGCGGCATCCTCCGGCTGTTTGTGGATGAGGTGAAGAAGGTCGATGTCATGCGCGATACGCGGCTCCGGTTCCCGGATGCCGAGGAGAACGCGGCAGATGCGGCGAGCGAGGCGGTCATCCCGGAGGAGGAGATGACAAGCGACATCTTCAACCCCGATGCGATCAACGTGATCTTCACGGATCTGAGCGAGAACAAGATCATTGATCTCGGCGAGGAGCTGTTTGACTACTATACCGCAGACAACCGCTACAGTGCGTGTGTCATGGCGGTCAAGCTCGAAATGAATGCGGGCGATCCGATCTATTACACCGCCCGCGGCGATGACGATGTCCTGATCCGCAATCAGGCGGGCAACAGCCGTTGGTTCTACCTGCTGATGCTCGGGCCGTCCACCCATCTTTCGACCTTCGTGGACAACATGAAGAACAAGATCGAGAACGGACAGTCCAAGATGAACGAGGGCGGCGGCGAAGGCGGCTACCAGTGCAGCGTGCTCTACAACACGGATGCGGTATTTGACCGCGATGCGGACATCGAGGTACATATGGCGAACCACGATGACCCCGATCAGGTGGAGCTGATCCAGAAGGGCGGCCCGGATGCGATCTTTGAGAATGCGTCGGTACGTCTGGAACCGCTGTATGACAGAGATTCGGCCTTCCCGGTCGGCATCTATCGTGACAGCATCATGGAATACCGCTATACAGCGAAGGATAAGGCATTCAACCTGAAGGGCTATCACAACAGCAGCACCAAGGACTTCGCGCTCAACATCGACCTGACAAAGGAAGCGGAGAGCGAAGGTCTGGACTATGTATTCGGCGACCCGGTGGTCTACCTCGAAGGCAAGAAGGGCTGGGAGGAAATGGATCCCGACCACAAGGAGCGCTTCTTCAAGACCATCACGGCGGCGGAGAATGACAGCAGAAAGCTTTCGATCATCTCCGACAATGCCGATGAGTGCGATCATCACAATGTCTACATCACCGTACCGGTGCTGCAGCGGGCGACCGTCAGCCAGGTCGTTGGTGAGGAGCAGAAGAACGATGCCTTCTGGGTGACCCAGTATTGCAGCTTCGTCAGCTCCGATCCGGCAGATGAGGTGAAGCGCACACTGTTCTTCAATGTCTTCTATGCGAACCTGTTCGACATGAAGCTGGAGGGCGAAAAGGATGCAGCGATGCTGTACTATGACGATACCAAGTATCTTTATGCGCAGGTCGATGAGGTGAAGATCCTGATCGAGGGCGTCCATTAAGCTGCTATGGGATCGCTGAAGAAAAAGCTGACAAAGCTGATGCAGTGCACCGGCATGAAAACAGGTGATCTGGTCATCATGGCCGCTGTGCTGCTGCTGGCTATCTATGTTCTGGTGCTGACGCTGAGCGTGCGGTATGTCGGCAGGTCGATCGACCCGCTCCCGCAGGCAACGGCTGCTGTGCCAGAGGACAAAGGCGCCGCAGATCCGGCGCAGTCCGCAGAGCTGACGGCGGAGACCGAAACGGCCGAAGAGGAGACGACGGAAGCAACAGAAGAACCTGTGGTTTCCGGCGATCCGGTGGTCGAGAAGGTACTTGCGGACATGACACTCGAGGAGAAGATCTATCAGCTCTTCATCGTGTCGCCGGAGGAACTTGTGGACAATGCCGTTCCGTGTGTGACGGAGTCCGGCAATATGACAAAGGCTGCGCTGCAAAGCAAGCCGGTCGGCGGTATCATCTACTTTGCGCAGAATCTGCAGAGCAGACAGCAGACCACCGACATGATCACCAACGCGCAGTACTACGCCACGGATTCTCATGGCATCGGTCTCTGGATCGCTGTGGATGAGGAGGGCGGAAAGGTCGCACGGGTGGCAGACACCCTCGGAACGACCGCCTACAGCCCGATGGCGACCTACGGCAAGCAGGGCGACACCGCACAGGTGCGCGAGATCGGCGCTGACATTGCGTCCGATATTGCCGAATACGGCTTTAACCTTGATTTTGCGCCTGTGGCAGACGTGAACCTGAACAGCGGCAACGAGCTCGGCGACCGGATCTTCAGTGACGATCCGGCGGTCGTGTCAGAGATGACGGCTGCGATGGTCGAGGGCATGCAGCAGAGCGGCAAGGTGAGCGCAACGCTCAAGCACTTCCCCGGCCTCGGTGCTGAGGGGGGCAATACCCATTATGACAAGACGGCTCGTATCGACCGGACAAAGGAACAGCTCGAGGCTGAGGAGTTTACTGCTTTCAAGGGCGGTATCGAGGCCGGAGCGGACTTTGTGATGGTCGGTCACCAGATCATGAGCTGCGCCGGCGATGACCTGCCGTCCGATCTTTCGGCGGTGGCGGTCAACGAGTGGCTGCGCGGTGATCTGGGCTTTCAGGGCATCGTTGTCACGGATTCCCAGAGTATGAATACGATCAGCGGCACGTATTCCGCCGGAGAGGCTGCCAAGAAGTCGATCCTGGCGGGCGTGGACATCGTCCTCATCCCGAAGGATCTGGACGACGCTTACCAGGCGGTCTATGACGCTGTGAAGGGCGGCGAGATCCCGGAAAGCCGCATTGACGAAAGTTTACGGAGAATACTGTCAGCCAAGGCAAAGCACGGGCTGATCGGATAGGAGGAAGTTTTTATGGCAGCAAAACCTGTACCGAAAAAGGCAAAACCAAATTCTCGTGCAGCAAAGGCGCCGCATCGCAGAACGGATGATCGGGCTGCCGAACAGAGAAAGGGCATTCTTGCACCGTTCGTTTTCGGGCTCCTGGCGGCGGTCGCTGTGGCGCTGATCCTGATGTTCCTTTGTCAGAACGGACTGAATTGGACGGATCGCTGCAACTGCTCGTGGGAGCGCGTGATCCTGTACAGCGTGCTGGCATTTGTCGCATGTATTCTGCAGCTGTTCCCGTATCTGTCTTATCGGGGAGAGAAGAGAACATATACACTGTCGAGAACGCCTCTGTCCAGAAAGAAGTTTGAGCAGAAGCAGAATTTCCTGGTGTTCGGCGTTACGATCATCCTGGCACTGGCTGCTGTGCTCGTGATCTTCATGCTGATCCCGCTGTTCCAGGATCAGAACGGGAATTTCCTCTGGTTCTTTACAAGAGGCGGCGGCATCCTGGCAGTTGTGGCAACACTGCTGTTCTCGATCGGCGCAGGCCTTTTCGGAAAGCTGTTTCTGACAGAGTATGTAGGTTAAAAGGAGGGAACTGATATGCCGCGTGCAAGAGGAACGATCGCAGGTACGCCACGGGAACGTTCCAAGGGCGTCGTTTCGACCATTATCGCTTTGATCCTGTGGATCGTTTCCTGCGTCGGGATCTGGCTCATCACCAAGTACCAGCTTGAGCACAATGTCTACAAGCTGCTGCAGGTGGTCGAGAAGATGGGGCGTGATGTGGTGTATGAAACGGGCAAGGAACTGATGAACGTGCCCAGCATCACACCGGAAAGCCTCAGTGAGGCCACCAAAGAGATCGTCAACAAGCTCTGCCTGTACCGGACGCTGATCCTTGGCATTCTGGAGCTGCTCCTGATGATCTGGCCGATGCTCGAATACTGGTTCAAGTTCCATAATCCGAGAGGACTGCGTGACAACTATAAGTGGTATGTACCGGTCGTCATCATGTGTATCGTGAGCCTGATCACGATCGTTATCGCGGATGCGATCCTTGTGGCATTCGGATGGATCACGCTGCTGACATTCGCTGTGATCCTTGCGGTGATCTTTATTCCCCGCCTGGTGCCGTCGCTGCGGCCGCGGTAAACTGCTGTGATCTCCGGGGCGGATCGCCTGACGGAGGATCCCTGGACCATTTAATCTATCGTGTCCGACGGGCACGACAATCAGACCGCCTGATGGACGGAGCGGCGCACGCCGTCCGGAGATCCAGGAAAGGTCAGACCATTTTAAAAAGAAGGGTTGCGTGATAACTGTGAGAATCGAATTTAAGGCCTATGGCGGAACCGGCTCCTTGCTCGGTAGATGTTTTCTGGCGCTGCTTGCACTCAATGCCTGCGATAAGGCAAATGCATCGGCCGACAAGTGCGTGATCTATCAGCTTGACTATGACGATGAACCGCCGGAGACAGACGCCCACAACGATGCTACCTATTTCAAGGATGTGTGCATTGCGAATTACATCAAGCTGCATAACCGTGGTCTGAACTTTCTTGCACCGATCGCGCTCGAGCGCTCCACGCTCACCCTTAAGGGCGTGCGCGAAAAGGCCTATCCGGATGAGCGGATCTTCAGTCTGAATTCCCTGTTCTGCACCGGCAATCATCAGGCAGAGATCGCAGAGCTGCTCTCTTCCTCCTTCACGACCGGTTCCAACAGCAGTGAGATGCAGATCTCCAATGCAAACGGCTGCTACGGTGACCTGGCGGTCAACGGCTTCATCAGCGAGCGCATCATCGAGACCAATGCATTCGCCAAGATGGGCGCCTACACGGATCTGGTGGCCAATCCGAATGATGCTGTCGTATTCTATGCGGGCTCTACCGACGGCGGTACGGCTAACACGATGATCGACAAGGACATCCGTTCGCTGCTGCATCATCTCAAGGCTTCCGGTGTTGTTGTGGATCATTCCCGTAAATTCCGTCTGTACGGGCTGCGTACCACACCGTACAGCAAGTTTGAGCTCACGGGCTCACAGCTCGACGTTGCGATCACCTCTTCCATCCTGCGGGATAAGTTTGAGATGTCCAAGGGCGTGCTCGAGAACATCGCTTCTCAGAACGATCGTGCCGCAAGATCGCAGAATGCCGGCGATGTTGATTCCTACAGCTATTATAATCTGAACGATGGTTCCTCCAATACGAACTGCACGGAATACTGGCTCGACGGTCTGTTCCTGGCAGGCAGCCAGACGCTTGATGTGACAGCATGGCAGGCCAAGAAGGACAACCAGTTCCATCCGACCCACTTTACAGAGCTTGCTCTGGCGATGCAGGCAATGGATGCGATCGCCAACCGTCTCCCGGCAAATGACGGGCCGTGCGTTTACGGCTATAACGACGGCGGTAATAACGACGGCAGACGTGAGCCTGTTACACTGCAGAGCTTCTTCGGCAATGCGAACGTTTCCTATCAGTATGAGATCTATGACAGCCAGCTGAAATACGGTGTCAGCAGCTTCCCGCTCGATAAGTACATCAGAGCCATCATGCTGACGCTCGTTGCCATCAAGAGCAGAATGATCGACGATTTCAACAACACGAGTTATTCGCAGCCGTATGTGCAGGATGTTTTCAACGGGAGCGATCCCCAGAATATCCCGGCAGTCGGCCCGCTCGTTGCGGCGGAACTGCAGAACTTCCTCAATGAGGCAAAATTCATTGTCATGGCACTGTATGATGCAATGGCCTATTCCGGCTTCGGCGGCACGGATGCCCCGATCAAGCTGATGGAGGAGGAGATCAAGTACATCTACTCCAGTGATACGCTCAACAATCCGATCACGATCCCGTCATCCCGGAGTCTGCTGATCGATGAAGAGGGCTCGCAGATCCCCGGATATTGCGCGATCAGTCTGGCTGGCGCCAGCACTGAAGGGGAAGTTCCGAATTATGTGCTTGACAGTATGCATTCGTTCAATTACCATGACGGCGGTCTGTTCGCAGGTGCGAAGAAAAAGCTCAAGGGCGAAGAACTGTTCTTAAAGTGCGGCGGTGCAGCAGATACAGCTACAGCAGCAAAAATCGCCAATAATATGATCAAGCGCACCTTTGAGACCTACCTTGCATTGATGCAATGATACATGTACTATACCATGATGAATCAAGTTTCAGATGAAAGGAGTTCCTGAGCTATGAGCTTTACATTACCCGGCGCAACGATGGCTTACCCCGGAACACAGCCGATCGATATGGCGGCTCTGAAAAGTAATATCGAGGAATGGAGCATCAATCAGCGCCTTGGTTCAACGGCGCCGCCGACCTATAAGTCCTGCAACAAAGCAGCAGCCTATTTCTTCTTCCTCAAGGAGAACATGAATGCGTTTTTCCCGGAGATCACGAAATTCCTCGAGGATCCCGACAGTCCACGGTTCAGGGATCACAGAAAGATCATGATCCTGCTCTCCAACATCCTGCTGCAGAACTATTGTGATCTGAAGATCGGTGCCCGTCAGGTCGATTACGAGACGATCTGTATGTTTGACAACACCCACAAAGACCTGGTCAATCTGGTCCGTGAATGGGCTAAGGAGATCGACAAGGACAATTATGACAAGCTCACCGAGATCTATGTTGTAGACGGTGAGAAGCCGTATCCGATCGCATTCTACTCCACCCAGGATTTTGTGGTCTTCCCGTTCAATACGATCAACCAGGTCGTTCTGGATAGGCTGATCGGCTGGGATAAGAAAAAAGAAGAATTTACCATGGAGATGCTCGGCAAGGCGCTCGATGAGCGGCCGATGACCGACCGCGCTCTGTATGCGGCACTGAAGGTGAACGGTGCCGGCCTGAATCATCCGGTCATTGATGCACTGGCACAGTGGCTCAATAATACCCGCTCGAATATCACCCACAAGGGCGGACAGCCGTATGATGCCACATTCAATGAGATCCCGGTCGATAACACGACCGATATGCTCAAGAAGCTGCCGATCCCGAAGGTGCCCATGATCGGCGATATTATGGGCAATCTTTTCTCGGAGCAGCTTCTCATCATCAAGTCCAATACCAATGTCAAGAACGGTGAGTACGGCCTGTGCCAGGTGCCGAATATCAGCATCGGCGAAATGGATCCGGATGCACCGCAGCATGCAGTCGTTGCTCCGCTCAGTGAGGAGCTGATCGGCATCCTGCATTCTCCGCAGGGCGGTACCATCAGCTTCAAGGGCTGCAATGTCCTGAAAGAGGACGGCAAATACCGCGTGACGATCACGCTCGAGATCAACGGCATTGACACGGAGTTTACCCATGTGTATCTCTCCAACGCCGTCAGAAAGTGCGATAATTTCCCGCTGATCTCCATTCTGACCAAGGACAAGAATACACCGACGCCGGTACGTTTGTACAGAACCGATTACAACGAGGACAAGGCCGTGCAGAGCGTCTACCTGAACGGCAGAGACATCAAGCTCGGCAACAAGGACAAGGATGCCCGTGAGCTTTCTTTCGAGAAACAGGTAGGCATCAACCAGGGACAGTTCTACTTTGCAAGCGTCTTCTATCATCAGAATGACGGTACTGACCATTACTGCGGCTATCTGCTGTTCGATCAGAACGGTGCGCAGTCGCTGTACAGCAAGGCGATGGACAGCAGCCATACGGCTGTCATCATCGACGAGGAGAACAATGTCGCACAGATCGCCAAGGTCGATAAGACCAATATGGAGGATGTGCAGTCGTACAATGTTTACAACGACAGCATCCTGTTCTTCAACACCAACAGACGTGACGACCTTGACCAGGCGATCAAGGGCAGATGCTGGGGTGAGCTTGACAGCACGATCTTTGCGCTCGGTGACGGCCGGTATGCACTGGCTCCGTTCAAGCAGGAATTTGCAGAGATGATCGCCGACGGCACTGTGTCGATCTCGAAGGCACCCAAGCCGACGCTCCAGATCAACGGCGAGGACTGGATCTTCTCCGTGGCATTCCAGTTCAACGGTATCCTCCTGAAGACGGCTCCGCGTGTTTACCATCCGGCAGAGCAGTTCACGATGGCAAATCCGCCGTTCTTCTTCCTGGTCGATACCGTGGACAAGCTGACCAATGTGCCGGGTTATGAAGTGATCAAGGTCGCCAACATGGGCATCACCAAGAGCACGAGCGCGATCAATAACGGCGTGGATTCCAATGAACTCACCTTCAAGGTCGATAACAAGGTCATCCAGTCGAGCGTGTTCACCACGCCCAGACCCGGTGCGAAGGCTGTGTTCATCCATGCATACAACGGCGAAAAGTATCTCGGACAGATCATGCTGGATCTGGCGAAGTATACACAGCCGGAGGGCTTCCAGGCGCTCAAGGATGAGCATATGAGCTGCGCTGCGATCATGCTTGTCAGAAACAACGGCATGAACAAGCCCAAGGAGATCATTACCGGTACCGTATTCGACGACAATCTGTTCCTGATCGTCAAGGAGAAGTCCCGCGAGATCTATGACGAGTACAAGGCATGGCGCAAGGATGGCCTTGTGGTCGAGATCGACGGCATCACGCCGGAGCAGGCAGAGGGCAAGGAGTACCAGGCGGTATTCCCGTTCAGCCTCAAGATGCTCCAGAACATCAATAACGGCAGTCTCCAGATGCTGCCGGATTCCACCAAGGTCGTTTACAACCAGATGGACAAGTGCTATGAAGTATCGGTGTCCATTATGATCCCGCAGGCAACGCAGAACAATGCATGCGTGCCGTTCATCATGAAGTATGACCTGAGCCAGGGTAAGGTCGTGAAGTGCGACAATCTGCCGTTTGTCATTGCGGTAGAGAGCAAGCAGCAGAAGGGTCTGGCGCGTTTCAACAACGACAGCTCCTATGTGATCCGCGAGCACCTCGACGGCTCCAAGCTCGACATCGAGATCGTGGAGGACGAGAACAAGAAGCTCGACGACGGCGGCAGGATCGTTCCGATCAGTTCGGATCAGGTCGTGCTACGGCTGTCCATGCAGAACGGTTCTTCGCTGGCAAGCTGCCATGTTCTGTATCAGGCAGATCAGGCCATCAAGGACGGTGTCTTCTCGCTCCAGTCTGAGGAAACGGGCGTACAGCTCGTGGTGGACTATGACGAGAAGAAGCAGACAGTTACCAAGCTCGATGTCTTCACGGATTATGTTGTATACACGATCCCGATGCTCACGAAGAACGATCAGCAGGTCTTTGCCGGCGGTACACAGTGTACGCCTGCAATGCCGCTCGGTGAGGCCAATGAGCCGGAGTCTCGTATCTATTCGATCCCGGTAACGATGAGCTTTACGGAGCTGATCGAGCGCCGCTACAAAGAGCAGCGCGGTGATGTGCGGATCGCAGCATACAGCAATGTCAAGTTCCAGAGCCAGAAGGCGGATGGTTCGCTGTTCCCGTATGTGGTGGACGATCAGTATGCGCTGCATGTGGAGATCAGCATCCAGGGTCTCAACACCAGATACGGCCCTGCCAAGATCAGCAAGGTCTATCCGCCGGAGAAGGTCATCGAATTTGTGACCTATGAGCTGCCGACACTGACGGTATTCCCGTTTGTCAACTTCGTGGCGGATGCTTCGTTCGGTGCGGAGATGGCGGGTCAGCCGCTCTGGCAGAGATACAATTTCGCCAAGTTCACCATCATGTCGCAGACACCGAAGGAAGCGAATGAGGTTCGCAACCGTGAAGCACTTGGCTCCCGTGTGGATTTCTGGGTCAATGGCGAAAGGATCCTCTTCAAGACGCGCAAGAGCAAGCTGCCGCAGCTCAACAACGAAGAGAAGGAAATGAAGGTCGGCACGGTCAACGGCTGGGGACGCTACATCCATATGACCTATGACGGTTCTGGTGATGATGCGCCGCCGCAGACGATCGACACAGTGCTCGACAAGAAGGAATTCGGCTGCATCATCATGGATCTGCCGGAGCCTGTGACGGTATCTGCCAATATGACATCTCATGTCGGCGTGGACTTCGGTACCAGAAATTCCATCATCGCTCTCAAGGCGGATGGTATGATGGAGACCATCTTCCCGTACCACGGCAGCCGTGAGCTGCAGCAGATCATCATCCCGAACATGTTCCATGAGGTCTTTGATGAGCTGTCCAACTATTGCTATATCCCGCACTTTGACAGCAGACCCGGTATCCCGGGTGGTGCCGGCTGCGGTAAGTTCGCATCCTCTATCATGGTCTATGACGGCGTGAAGGATCCGAATGCACAGATCCTGCCGTATGACCTCGGCTTTATCCCGAATGTACAGGGCAGCGTGCTGCGTAAGATCATGGATGGTATGGGCAGTACCGGAAGCATGGGCGATGCACTGGGCTTCTACACCGACCTGAAGGTCTCCACGGACGGCCAGAACGCCAATATGGTACGGCTGATGAAGCGGAATGTCCGCACCTTCATCAAGAGCCTCATGTTCCACACCGTGCTCAACAGCTATCAGGCGGGCTGCGGCGACATCGACATCCGCTTCTCGACCCCGTCCGACAGCTATGCATATGATCTCGGCATGGTATGGTCGGAAGCGCGTGAGTATATCAAGGACTTTATCCCGACGGCTGCGCACGGCAACATCCATGTCGGCGACTATGCGACCGAGGCGGCTGCGCTCTTTGAGGACCTCAAGTCCAACATGACGGGCAGCATCGGCGGCATGCCGAAGTTCTCCGCGATCGCTGACGGCGGTGACGGTACCTACGATTTCACCATCAACAAGTATGAGAACAATCTGCTCTCGACGCCGCCCAACGGGGCATTCTCGCTGCGGTATGCCGGTCAGCAGATCATGACGGACAGCGTCAATGCGTTCTATGACCATCTTGTTGCCAGAAATGACGGCTATCACAACGAAAAGGTCAGAACCAAGTTCCGCGATATGTGGAAGGTGAACCAGGAAAACATTGAGGCGACAGAGACCCTGAAGGAAATGGTGGCCAATCTCTCGAGCTTCCGTGAGAAACACGGCAGCAACCGTGAGACGGAAAAGACGCTTGCGCTGATGCTCGTAGAGCAGTTCGGTATCGACTACAGCAAGATGATTTCACCCAATCCGAAGTCGCTCAATGACTATGTAAATCCGGAGTATGTGAACTTTGTCCGCATGATCCAGTACAAGTTCCTGTTCCTGTTCAATGTCCTCGGTGAGCAGATCCGCAAGACGGTCAAGCTCGAGATGGAGAATGAGACCTGCTTCAATGTATACCTGTTCGGCGGTACCTCACAGGCACTTCTGATCGCTGAGCCGCTCTGTCAGGGCAACCTGAACGTGTTCAGCGGCAACACCGAGAAGCTCCCGATGGCGATGTTCATTGATGCGATGCTGGATCTGCCGCGCAATGTACATGGTGCCAAGTACGGCATCAAGTTCCTGCCGGCTCCGGACAGCGAGAAGCGTGAGATCGCAAGAGGCCTGATCACGATGGAGCCGTCGGCTCTGAAACGCGCCAACAATGCCGGCAACAATGCACTTCCGAACCTGATGATGGGCGGCAATGAAGCAGCCAATGCGGCGGCGGATCCGTTCAGCGCACTTGGCGGCGGTCTTGCAGGGTTCAGCATCGGCAACAACGCTGCCGCAGCAGGCGGCAGCCAGAAGGATGCACTGCAGCCGCAGACGATCGAGCAGTTCATCGACGATCTCAAGAGCATCCTGAACAAGCGTACTGTAAAGCTGCCGCAGGGTGAGGTATGCATCGACTTCTTCCTGACATTCCTGGATGAGAAGAATCAGCCGATCAAGCTCTCCCAGATCCTGGATGATCCGTATGTGAGAAGCCAGCTTTCCAACAGCCTTACCACGATGTGGAACAGCGTCAAGGGCGAGAATCCGGACATTGACGATTCCAAGCTGCTGTACCATATCTACACACTGAAGATGGTGGGTGCGGCGATCGAGGAGTACCTCAGAAAGAGTCTGTGATCCGTGTATCGGTAACAGCAAAGTGTTTTTGGCATTTCATGCCTGCTTGTCCCTCCCCGGAGCGATCCGGGGAGAGGGCCAGCATTCATGAGAATGCGGCTTTATGGGAAAAGAGCCGTTTTCCTGTAAAGGCGGATTCTGATCGAATAACGGGATGCGCTCCGTGGATCATACGGACGGAGGCAGGACCGAATTTACAAGCAAAGTGGTGATAACATGGCGACAAATGAAAAGATGCTCCGCATCGGGAACGAAGAGATCCCGGAGAGCTGGGCGGCGCCGGCAAGCTATGTGCTGACAAAGTCGGATATGCCGTATCTGCTGATCGTTTCTGACCGCAAGGACGGTATGCTGGAGCTTGCTCTTTTCCGCAAAACGAATCGTGATGCAGAGCTGGTCGCACAGCGGCTGCTGCCGTTTTCGGTCAACAGGATGATCGCCGGAAAGATGACTGGTGCGCTGATCCAGCAGATCCAGCTCCGCCGCAAGATGGGTACCGGTACCGTTCAGAGCGTTCTGCGGGATTTTGAGAGTATCTTCCGCAGCAGTGAAACGCGACTGGAGCATTTCAGCAAACTCTCTGAACTGCTGCTGCAGGAGAATCAGATCCGCTTTGCGGCGGTGAATGAGACGATCGAGAAGATCGTGGATTCCTGTGAGATGGATTTTTCGATGTATGCGCCGTTTTTCAGACGGGAGCCTGCACAGAATACGATGCTGCATCTGTTCAACGGCATGTTCATGGAATGGAACGGCCTTATGCGCCTGATCCAGCTCTTTCTGATGGAGCAGACACAGTGGACGGAAGATCCGCATTGTGATCTGCATATCGTGATGTGCGGTTCGCTGCTCAGGCTGGCTTGTCTGGCGGAGCCGAACCTCGGCAATGCCTCCATCCTGCAGTTCTCGCCGTCCAACGGACAGCTCCTGTATAAGATGAGCTACGAGATGCTGAAAAACGAGAAGCATCAGTACTTTAAGCTTTACATGACGGTGAATGCCGGTCAGTATGCCAAGACCATGCTCGAGGCCTATGCCGGCAGTACGGCACAGAAGCAGGTGCAGAAGGCTGCCGAGACGGCAACGATCCAGGTCTTTGCCGAGCGGATGCTGGCACTGCCGGAGGCGGCAGGTGTCTATGCCGGCTATGTCGGCGGCAAGCTGCTGCCGCTCAACGGCATTCTGCTGCACAAGGATGAAGAAGGCGGCAGAATGCTGGCGGCACCGTTCTCGGAGGCGTTTTCCGTTCTGGTCGCAGAGGGCACTGTCAGATTCCAGACGCTCGACTGGACAAAGGCGGACAACGGATGGAACATTACTGTAAAATATACGTATAACGGCAAACAGTACAGCCTGCGGCCGAAGTTCTTCGGCGAGGATCAGATCACGATGGTCGAACGATTCCCGGATCTGGTCATGTACAAGGTCTCCGGCAAGCCTGAGATGTATCTGAGCTGCAGCAGCAGCGAGATCCGGGCGGAGCTGTTCGGCGGCAAGAAGCAGGACGGAAGGATCCTGCTGGATGCCTCGGATGAGAGCACATATCTCAGACTGTACCGGAATCACAGCGAGTACCTTGGTCAGGTGGATTATCGGATCAAGAAGAAGGGAGGCGGACAGAATGGCTGATCTCTTTTCACTGGGTGGTTTTGAGATCCCGCCGGAAATGATCCGGCCATCAGAGCCGCCGAAGCCAGCACCGGCAGAGCAAACACCGGCAGAGCCGGCCCCTGCTCCTGTGCAGGAAACGCCCGCACCGGCAGCGGATCCCTTTGCTGGGCTTGGCGGATTTGATATTCCGGCAGATGCGATCAAGCCTGCGGAACCCGTGCAGGAAGCGCCCGCACCGGCTACGGATCCCTTTGCAGGCCTTGGCGGATTCGATATTCCTGCGGATGCGATCAAGCCTGCGGAACCCGTGCAGGAAGCGCCCGCACCGGAAGCGCCTGCGCCTGTAGAGATGCCGTTCTCCGGCCTTGGCGGATTCGATATTCCGGCAGATGCGATCAAGCCTGCGGAACCCGTGCAGGAAGCACCTGCACCGGCGGAGGA